>NZ_JBXDLD010000018.1:0-123838 GCF_056820425.1 Priestia sp. KCTC 13724
CCATGTTTATTGTCCTTTATTTTGGATTTGGATGGTTTAGTACCGCCCAACCATTATAAAGGCTTTTTTTATGCAAAGATAAAATTACTGAAAATTTAGATTTTTATAAAGCGTTGAATTATTTTAATGCGACACTAGTGGTATTTTTTCACTAATGTTGCATTAAAATAATTTCAGTTTTAAAAACACTCAAAATCTTCAATAATCTCGTTTTGCGTAAAGAAAAAGTCCTTTATAATGGATAAAGTCAGGTGGTCACCCGTCCAAATCCATTAAAAAGGACCCACGTATGGACAAGATTACACCAAAAACTTCATTTGGACAATGGTTTTCACCCATCAATCTTCAATTATTTGAAGAAAACGTGAAAACGATGAAAGTAGATTACTATACGAAAAAATTAACGACGGAATCGTTCTTTAAATTACTCCTTTTTGCACAGCTGCAAGAAATTGAAAGTCTGCACGCACTTACAGATTGTCTTTTCGACGAACAGCTTCAAAAAGGGATCGACCTTGATTCATCAGTATTTCTCAGCTGTCACGCCGGTTAAATGGCATGAATCCAGATCTCTTTCAACGGCTTTTCCTGGATTTAGTGACACAAATTCATGCCAAAACGCACTACATGAAACTCGTGATGCCGTTAAAAATCCTTGATTCAAGTACATTACCACTCAATTTGACCAATCATAGATGGGCAACGTTCCGCACAACAAAAGCAGGTGTGAAATTACATCTACGTCTTGTCTTTATGGAAAAAAGGGACATCGTATCCTGAAAAAGCCGTTGTGACAACGGCAAAAGAACATGATCGCGGTCAACTTGAAGTCATGATCGATGACAAAGAATGCATGTACGTGTTTGACCGTGGCTACCTCGATTACGAGCGATTTGACCGCATGACAGATGATGGCTACTTTTTTCTTTCAAGGCTGCGGAAAAACGCCGTCATACGGGAAGTTTACGACTTCAAACTGCCAAACGATACGACCGTTTTATCAGATTAAATGGTGTTGATTGGCACGACGCAAAATCGAGCAGAAAATTATTTCCGTCTACTAAAAGTCATGGATTCAAAAGGAAATGAGCTCCATTTAATCACGAATCGCTTTGATTTGAGTGCCGAAGAAATGTCTGAGATGTACAAATCGCGCTGGGCAATTGAGTTGTTTTTCAAATGGATTAAACAGCATCTCCGCATCAAAAAGTTTTACGGACAAAGTGAATGGGCGATTCACAACCAAGTGTTGATCGCACTTATCGTCTTTTGTCTGCATGTACTCGTGTAGCTCGAAACAAAAAGTAAGCGAAAACTCCTGCAAATTAGCCGTTATTTAAGGGCTGCTTTGTGGAAGCCAGCACATATCTGGCTTCGAAAAATGAAAGGGGAAGCTGTCCCTTAATGAGCAAATGATCGTTGTCTCTTTTGTCTACTTGTAAATAAAAACCAAATAGATGGAGCCACCTTTGTTTGGATATTCACTTTTTTGGCTCTTCATTAGGAAAGATATAAAACTGAAAATTCAAATAAAATTTACGCAACACTAGTGGCTTTATATAACTAAATTAATGTTTAGTCAGAAAATTATGAAATATTATGGTTATGAATGCGCTTACATGTTATGATTGTCTTATATTGATAAGGCGGTGTTTTTATGTACAAATTTGAAAGTTCTTTTGCAAAAGGGATGTATTTCGGAGTACCCATGGCACTAATCCTTTGGACCCTCATTATCATGTTAGCAAAATCGTTGCTTTTCTAGCTAACTAAATAAATATATACACTTATCTGCTCGCTAATTATGGCAGGCTTTTTTGTGTTTATAAAATTAGGCTCTTTTCGTAAAGATTGTTGCTTTTAATTATAACAAGGAATAATTTACTTTTTATGGTATTATATAAAGAGAGACTTATTCAGCTAACGGGCAGGTTTATTGAAGAAGCAACATATAGGGTTGAAACTTTTGTTCGAAAAATCCATATAGTTATTAAAGTATTACACACGGGGGGTGTCACTTTGGAAACTAATGTCCAAACATCTCAAAACATTCGAGTGGTGACCAAACAAGAAGTGAGTATGAGGAAATTACTAAACATAATAGGCATATTCATTTTCGCTGGGTTAGCATTAACTAATCTAACAAATCCACTCCCTTCAACCGATTACACCAAAGAATTTTTATTATTTATTGGTGGAAGTGCTATTACCTATTATATTTTAGTCAATATCTACTTCATTGGACAAATAGGTAGAAAGGTAGTCCTTACAATTCTTTTTCTATTAGGTTCTTTTAGTATAATTATGGCTATTTATCTTGCGACTAATCCAGTATCACACTAATAGCTATATTCAAGTATAGGGGGGCTTTAACGGAATAAGAAATACAGTCGTTCCAACATAGGAATGGCTGTTTTTTCATACCTCACGTAAGAAATTGACGGTAATGCTATTTGAATTTTGGCAAGCACTGAGCAACATTTGGTTTATCTGCTCCTTTTCAGCCAACTTCTTACTTTGCTGAAGGAAGCTGAACCAGTAAAGATAATTATCCAAATACTTTGTAGCCACTCCTTGAAACCTAACCATCCAGCCTTTTAAACGCTTATGATAGTTATTGACGTTTTGCAGATGGTAGATGCCTTTTTTGACGTACCCCTCTTTGCTTAGGTTTATTGGTTCGTGTTTAAGTGCCTTGATTTGGGCAAATTTCTTGTAGTTCGTGGCTGTATCTGTGCATAACAAAGAAGACGGGTCAATATAGTTTCCGATAACCGCGTCAATTTCTTCTGCTTTTACACGACCATTTCCAGCCTTTTGAGCAATGACTTGCCCATTTCTGTCTTGGGCGACAACAACAGCAATTTTAAGATTGCTAATCCCTCTCAATTTATCTCTACCGCCGCGTTTCTTGGGTTCCCTGTCCAGTTTTCTTCGTCCTTTTAAAGACTCTTTAAAGAAGGTCTCATCACTTTCGATAATCCCTTTCAACACTTGATAACCCATTGAACGCAGAACAAACAGAATTTTATGTCTCCAGTAAAATGCAGTAGAGATGTGGATTTTTAAGCGTTTGGAAATCTTAGGAAACGTATAGCCCTCTACCATCATTTGAAAATACTTCGCCCACTTACCAAGATAATGGGTTCCTGAAATCGGAGTATTTGAAAGGTCGTTAAATGACTTTCCGCAGTCACGACAAAGGTATCTTTGTCTCTCTCTGTACTTGCCATTTCGCTTCACTTTAACACTTCCACAATGTATGCAGACCAACCCCTCTTTAAAACGGGTTTCTCTAATTGTTTTGTATGCATCTTTCATATCAGCATCTTTATTATCGATAAAGTCTTCTTTTAAAAGGTTAAATAGTTGAATTTACTCGTCTTTAGTTAAGTCCGAAAACGTGGCATAGATGTCTTTAATCATTGAGAAACCGCCTCCTGAAAGAGTATTTTATCACCTCTAATAAGGATGGTCAAAATAGCAACAATCTATGCGAAAAGAGCCTAAAATTATTATCGAAGGGATGATTTAAATGAAATACCTAAATGATACTCACTACAAAGCTATCGAGCTACTACTCGAAGGTAAGAAAAATCAAGAAATCGCAGAAGTGCTCGGCGTTCACCGCAATAGCATCACGAACTGGTTAAAAGACGACGCGTTTCAAGCTGAATTACGTAAAGCAGCTACCCGCCATAGTCAACATAGGCTCGGCGAATTGATTAGTCGTATGTATGAAGTCGCGATTAACGAAGGATCTGCAGCGATGGCAAAGCTTATCTTACAATCGCAGGGCATGTTATCCGAGAAACATATCGTTGAACGAGAAGCTCCAAGTACTATTAACGGTATTAACTACGATAAGATTGACGATGAGATTGCTGCATTTGCTAGACGATTAGAAGATGAAACGGATATTGAACATTAACGGATTACCTTCGGGTGGTCCTTTTTATTTTATTTGGAGGTGTAACGATGGATAAACAATTAATCGAGTTTGATAACGCAGTCGAAGCGTTAGGAGATTCTATGTTAATCAACATGCCAGAACAGCGTATCAAAGACGTTCAGCAGTTCCGTGAATATTTCTCGCAACAAACGGATCCTAAGCTGCGCAAGTTAGGGATTCGTCTTATAGACGAGTGTACCAGCTTCGCCTATATGTTCCGTATGGGCGTAGATTACGGCAAAGTATTCGATAAATCACTAGAAATAAGACATTTACGAGAGGAGGTAACGAGACGTGGCTTATCAGTTACAAGCAGTACTCAGCTTAAAGGATGAACTTTCTAAAAATATGAAATCAGCAATAAAGTCTATTAACGCTGCAAAAAAGGCGACTGATACTTTCCGTGACTCTAACGGTCGTTTACGTGATTCAATGGGGCGTTTCACCAAAGCTAATCATAGCGCATCCAGTAGTCTATCCGGATTTACTAGTCATACGGGTTCTGCGATTCAAGCAGTTGGTGCGTTATCTGCCGGAGTTCTTACGGCTGCAGGCGCTTATAAAACGTTGCAGGCCACTGTTGGTGAAGCAATGAAAATGGAACAGTCACAGGTTACAATTGACGCCATGTTCGATAATAAGAAGCTATCTAAGCAGTACCAGGATATGCTGAACTCGTTCGCCATTAAATCGCCAGTACTAGATTCCTCTGAAATATTCGCTAACTCAAAGTCTTTTATATCGCAATCAAAGGATGTAAAGCAGTTGGAGAAGATGTGGAACCTAACAGAACGACTACTCGCTGTAGATCCGAAGCAAGGCGTTGAAGGCGCAGTAATGGCAATGAAGGAATTAATGAGTGGTGATACTCAATCAATGGTAGAACGTTTTGAAATGCCACGTAAAGCGTTAAATGACATCAAAAATCTACCGTTAGATCAGCAGTTAGCAGCGTTAGATAAGTTGTACAACAAAATGGGTATGACGAATAAGCTCGTAACTGCGATGGGAAGTACTTCGTTAGGTTACATCACGCAAATTAAAGAAGCGTTATCTATGAAGTTTCGTGCAGTTGGCTTCGAGGCGTTGAAATCGCTTAAGCCTATCATCGGTGATATCAAAAATGCGGTTAGTGACGGGGCTCTGGACGGTTTCTTTAAATCGATGGGGAGTGCTTTCGCTTTCTTAGGATCCGAGGCGTCTAAATTCGCTAACTACGTGAAGACGAATTGACCAACTATTAAAGCAAACTTGACTCCACTAAAACAACGCTACAACCGGTCGGCGATGCGCTAAAACTGCTATATGACGGCGCAAAAAAAGCCGGCGACTATATCATAAATAACTGGAATACCGTCCAGGAAACGGTTATTGCTCTCGGATCTGCATTCGTAGGCTATAAGATAGCGTTACAAGGCGCTTTGATAGTCGGTACAATTACGAAGCTCATGCGGGAGTATCAAAAGGTTGCTGCTACGGTGACAATTGCGCAGTGGGCTCTTAACGTTGCGATGGATGCGAACCCTATCGGAGTGGTTGCGTTGGCTATTGGAGCGTTAATTGGTGCTGGTGTCTTGTTATATCGAAACTGGGACACCGTTAAAGCTAAAGCGCAGCAGTTATGGGCTAAATTCGGAAGTCTTATTACGAAAATACTAGCATTCTCCGGACCTATCGGAGCGCTTATTGCAGGCGGTATTAAACTTTGTCAAAACTGGGATAAAGTCAAAGCGGTAGGTACCGCAGCGTTTAATGCTATCGGTAACGTAATCGATAAAGTTAAAGGTAGATTCCACGCATTCACAAGCGCAGTAGCATCGTTCAAAATGCCGAGTATGGCGAGCACGAAAGCCGGAATGGGACCGTCGAAGCCGAAGAAAAACAAATCATCTTACCACGGAGAATCTTACGTACCTCGTAACGGCATGATGTATTATCGACTCCACCAAGGCGAGCGAGTCTTAACGAAGAAGGAAAACCGCCAGTATTCGAAAGGCAGCGGCAAGTCATTAGTCGTTAACTTAAACGGAACAACTATCCGCGAAGATGCAGACGTCGATAAACTAGCGTCAGCACTAGCACGAAAAATCTACTTAGCAGGGGAGGCAGGCGCATAAAAACAAGAGGGAGTAGGGCTGAAACAGGCTCTTCTCTTTATTTTTTTATGTCGCTCATGTTTGAAAAGGAATAAGTAAGGATATGACTAAATATAAATGTTCTGTACGAAGGAAAAAATATGCGCTCTGTGGAATATTGTGTTAGTATATGGAAAAAGGGGGACATGCCTATGAGTAAAATCTCAGTGACGCCTCGTGAACTAAATACTATACGCAGAGCCGCATCCAAAACTGGAGGAGTGGTTACATTGCGCAAAAAAAGTATAGAAGAAATGGAAAAAGAGTTAGGCTTAGACAAAGTAAAACCCATGGAGTTAGCTACAAGTGACGACCAAATCGCGATTGAAGAGGGAGATTGCTTCGCTAAATGGTATGAAGAGGAGTTGCGAGAACTATATGAGCGCGAATGACAGACGAGCGAAACTCGCCGCGAAGGATCGTGCAAAAGCCGATCAAGGCGAGTTTTTCTTTGCGAGAATTAAGTTATCTGACGGAAAAATTTACCCAAGACCGGTTTTTGTTATAGGTAAACATCTTGATTCTAATGATCCCGAAGAAGTGATAGTTTGCTTTTGTACAAGCACTGGTCCTCGTACAGACTATGACAGGCAAGTTCAACTAAAAGAGGAAACTTTCGTGCGTACAAATAAAATTTATAATATGTCTCGGGACAGCATTCTTTTCAAAATCCATTCAAGTTTAACTCACGAGGAAATTCAAGACTTATTAACGTATTGTCGAAAAGCTATTTCGTAATAAATTGATATTTACAAAGTTTCATAAACTTCAGAGACCAGCGATTCGCAGGTCTTTTTTTTTATTCGCATAACCGTTTTTTTTAATACAATAACAGGTATAATTTCACAATGAAAGCGAAATATTTAATCCGTGTTTCTTCATATTTAATATATGTGCTTAGCGTATTAATTATACGAATAGTCAAAACATTCTCTTGTCAACGAAGGGTCACTAGGTTATAATTGGAACAAATAATACGACAATACTGTGCGAAAAAGATGCACGTCAGAATACATACGTTTGACTTGGCGCAAACTCATCGGATGATTTTTCGATTAGATTTTGCAACGGCCTTCTAAGCCGTCGGTCGGGAGTTCGAATCTCTCCTGGGACGTCCAAAAAGCCTACTTTTTATCTTAAGATAAAAAAGTAGGCTTTTTGTTTTGTTCTCCTAAGAAGTACAAATGAACTCGATAGAAAAACTTTTTTAAAATCATCTCATCCTTAGAGCCTCAATGATGAAAGCGTATCCAAAGATTCTGTTTAGTCTAAATTATCTAAAAAATATTCAAAAAACGGTTGACTATGTATAAAAATGGGCGTAAGATAGTCCTCAAATATAAGTTTTCTAAAAATTTTAATTAGTTGAAAACGTTAGTTTTCTCTGTTATTTGAAAGTGGAAACCTGAGAATAACAGAGAGATGAAATAATGAATTAAAACGTTGAAGAGGATAAGTAATTTTGATAGTTTGGTATCAACAGAGAGTCGGGTTGCTGGAAGCCGACGTTACCAGATCAAAGTGAACTCACCTCAGAGTGTCATCCTGAATTGAGTAAGGGTGGCCGAGTGTTATTCCAACACACTCGTTATCAAAACGAATGTTTATACATTCATGAGGTAGTCTTCGTGACTACAAATGAGGGTGGTACCGCGTAAAGTACAAAAGACTTTTCGCCCCTTGACCTATCTTAATAAAGTGGGTCTTTGTCAGGGGTGGAGAGTCTTTTTTTCTTTTTATTAAGAAAACGAAAGGATGAGAAAAAGTGGGAGCCAATATGCAAACAAAAGAGCCAGCAAGCATTGGGAAACAAATGAATGGATCTGACATGTTGATTGAATCTCTAAGAAGAGAAAATGTTGACGTCATTTTCGGTTACCCAGGAGGAGCTGTCTTACCAATTTATGATAAGCTTTACGGCTCAGGAATGTTTCATGTACTTGCTCGTCATGAGCAGGGTGGGATTCACGCAGCCGAAGGGTATGCGAGAATTTCTGGTAAGCCTGGTGTTGTCATTGCTACAAGTGGACCTGGTGCTACAAACATTGTAACTGGTTTGGCAGATGCAATGATTGACTCACTTCCTTTAGTTGTATTTACGGGGCAAGTAGCGTCAAGTGTAATTGGTTCAGATGCGTTCCAAGAAGCCGACGTATTGGGAATTACAATGCCGATTACCAAGCACAGCTATCAAGTACGTAAAGTCAGTGATTTGCCAAGAATCATTAAAGAAGCATTTCACATTGCAACAACGGGAAGACCTGGTCCAGTATTAATTGATATCCCAAAAGACATGGCGCAAGGAGATGGCGAATTCAGCTATGAAGGTGAGGTTAACTTACCTGGCTATCAGCCTACATACACGCCAAACCAGCTGCAGGTTAAGAAATTAGCCGAAGCGGTAACAGCTGCTAAAAAGCCAGTTATTTTAGCAGGCGCGGGTGTATTGTTAAGTAAAGGTTCAGAAGAATTAAAAAATTATGCAGAACAGCAAAACATTCCTGTTGTGAACACGCTGCTAGGTTTAGGCTGTTTTCCGGCGGATCATCCGCTTCATTTAGGAATGGCCGGCATGCACGGCACGTACACAGCAAACATGGCGATTTATGAGAGTGATCTTCTCATCAGTATCGGAGCTCGTTTTGATGATCGTGTAACAGGCAATTTAAAGCACTTTGCACCAAATGCTAAAATTGCACACATTGATATCGATCCCGCTGAAATCGGTAAAAATGTACCAACGAAAATCCCAATCGTGGGAGACGCAAAAGAAGTGCTGTCACAGCTTCTTTTACAGGATGGCGAAACAGGAGATTATACGAAATGGCATGAGAAATTAGCTGGGTGGAAACAAGAATATCCTTTATGGTATGAGAACTCTTCAGAAGTGTTAAAGCCTCAAAAAGTGATTGAGCTACTGCATCAATATACGGATGGAGATGCCGTAGTGACAACAGACGTAGGTCAGCATCAAATGTGGGTTGCTCAATACTATACGTTCAACAATCCAGACCGATGGGTAACTTCGGGCGGTTTGGGAACAATGGGGTTTGGTTTACCTTCTGCCATTGGTGCACAGCTGGCAAATAAAGATAAAACAGTTGTAGCAGTTGTTGGAGATGGTGGCTTCCAGATGACGCTTCAAGAATTAGGTGTCATTCATGAGCTTAATCTACCTGTGAAAGTGGTTATATTAAACAATCATTCTCTTGGAATGGTTCGTCAGTGGCAAGAAATCTTCTATGAAGAGCGCTATTCTCATTCACTGATTCCGAATCAGCCAGACTTTATGAAACTAGTGGAAGCTTATGGTATTAAAGGGCTTCAAGCAAAGACTGAAGAAGAGGCACACGCTGTATTAAAAGAAGCGATGGAGACGGATGGTCCAGTGTTAATGAACTTCTTCGTAGCACCAAAAGAAAATGTGTATCCGATGGTTGCTCCTGGAAAAGGACTTCATGAAATGGTGGGGGTGAAACCGTGAAGCGGATTATAACAGCAACAGTGTTAAATAGAGCAGGCGTATTAAATAGAGTAACAGGGTTGTTCACCAAAAGAAATTTCAATATTGAAAGTATTTCAGTAGGTCATACCGAATCAGAAGACGTATCGCGCATGACGTTTGTAGTAAACGTGGAAGACGATGGCGCTGCTGAACAAGTAATTAAGCAATTAAACAAGCAAATTGATGTCTTAAAAGTTCAGGACATTACTGAACAGGCCGTTGTTTCACGAGAGCTTGCTTTAATGAAAGTAGCTTCAACACCAGCGAGCCGAAATGAGCTGTATGCAGTTATTGAGCCATTTCGAGCAACCATTCTTGATGTTAGCCGAGATAGTTTAATCATCCAGGTAACAGGTGAATCAAGTAAAATCGAAGCGATGATTGATCTACTTCAGCCATACGGACTGAAAGAAGTAACGCGAACGGGTACCGTAGCTGTACCGCGCGGAACGCAAAAAGTAGCGGCAAAGTGGTCATCAATTATTTAACTAAGATATAAACCAAAAATTAACCTATAAAAATTAAAAACAAAGAGGAGAGATTTATTATGACAAAAGTATATTATAACGGTGACGCAAAGGATCAATTCTTACAAGGTAAAACAGTAGCAATCGTAGGATACGGTTCACAAGGTCACGCTCATGCACAAAACTTACGCGATAGCGGAGTAAACGTAGTTGTTGGTTTAAGAAAAGGTAAATCATGGGAGCAAGCTGAGCAGGATGGATTCACAGTTCTTTCAGTGAAAGAAGCTGTACAACAATCTGAAGTTGTGATGGTCTTATTACCAGATGAGCATCAACCAAAAGTATATAATGAAGAAATTTTACCAGGATTAAAGCCAGGAAAATCATTAGTTTTTGCACATGGCTTCAACATTCACTTCAACCAAATCGTTGCTCCTGAATTTGTAGATGTATTCTTAGTAGCTCCGAAGGGTCCAGGACATCTTGTGAGAAGAACATATGAAGAAGGTGCGGGTGTACCAGCTCTATTTGCTGTATTCCAAGACGTAACTGGTGAAGCAAAAGAAATTGCGTTAGCATACGCAAAAGCAATCGGATCAGCTCGTGCTGGTGTATTAGAAACAACATTTAAAGAAGAAACAGAGACTGATTTATTCGGTGAGCAAGCAGTTCTTTGCGGTGGCTTAACATCATTAGTAAAAGCAGGTTTTGAAACGCTTGTAGAAGCAGGCTATCAGCCAGAAGTTGCATACTTCGAGTGTTTACATGAATTAAAATTAATCGTTGACCTTATGTATGAAGGTGGATTAGCAGGAATGAGATATTCAATTTCTGATACTGCTCAATGGGGTGACTTCGTATCAGGGCCACGCGTTGTAGATGAGCGTTCAAAAGAACAAATGAAAAAAGTGCTTGAAGACATCCAAACAGGTAAATTTGCTAAAGGTTGGATCCTAGAAAACCAAGCAAATCGTCCAGAGTTTACAGCAATCAATAACAGCGAAAATGAGCATTTAATTGAAAAAGTTGGTGCGCAGCTACGTGAAATGATGCCATTTGTAAAAAAACAAAAGAAAGAAGCGGTGGTCGCTAGTGCAAAAAATTAACCTATTTGACACGACGCTACGAGACGGGGAACAATCACCTGGAGTTAATCTAAACCTACAAGAAAAGCTTGAGATTGCAAAACAGTTAGAGCGTTTAGGAATTGATGTAATCGAAGCAGGTTTCCCAGCTTCTTCAAAAGGCGATTTTCAATCGGTGAAGGAAATTGCGTCGACTGTCAAAGATTCTTCTGTAACAGGCCTTGCAAGGTCTGTTACACAGGACATTGACATCGCTTGGGAAGCCTTAAAAGACAGTGCTGAGCCAAGGCTGCACGTATTTATTGCTACTTCTCCAATTCACTTGGAGCATAAGTTGAAAAAGACACCAGAGCAAGTGCTAGAAACAGCGGTTGAAATGGTGAAATACGCAGCGAAAAAGTTTCCGATTGTTCAATGGTCTGCCGAAGATGCATGCCGAAGCGAATTACCGTTTCTAGCACAAATTGTAGAAGCTGTCATTGATGCAGGGGCTAAGGTTGTTAATATTCCGGATACGGTTGGTTATACAACGCCGGCTCACTACGGATCTGTGTTTCAATATTTAAAAGAAAATGTTTCAAACATTGATAAAGTGTCATTGTCTGCTCATTGTCATGATGATTTAGGCTTAGCGGTAGCGAATTCACTTGCTGCAATTGAAGCAGGAGCAACACAAATTGAAGGGACAATCAACGGGATTGGTGAGCGTGCTGGAAATGCGGCTTTAGAAGAAGTTGCACTTGCCTTAAATATTCGCAAAGATTTCTATCAAGCGGAGTCAGGCCTGGTTTTACCAGAAATTAAGCGAACAAGCGATTTAATTAGCAAGCTAACGGGCATGACGATTGCACCAAATAAAGCAATTGTAGGTAAAAATGCTTTTGCTCACGAATCTGGTATTCACCAAGATGGTGTCTTAAAAAATCCATTAACATACGAAATTATTTCTCCAGAACTTGTTGGGGTGAAACAAAACCCGATTGTGCTTGGGAAGCATTCTGGAAGACATGCATTCCGTACACGCTTAGTAGAGCTAGGGTTTGTTCTAGAAGATGAGCAAGCGAACGTTCTATTTGAAAAATTTAAGGACTTAGCAGATAAAAAGAAAGACATCACAGATGATGACTTGTTTGCGCTAGTAGTGCACAAGCAGGTTAATCACGATGTTGAATACAATCTAGAAGGACTTCAAGTACAGTATGGTATTAATAATATTCCAACTGCTACAATCACGCTTCAGCGTAAGAATGGAGACGTTGTTCAAGAAGCGGCGACGGGATCAGGGAGCGTTGAAGCAATTTACAATACGCTGGCACGTTGTTTAGAACAAGATGTAAAGCTATTAGATTATCGCCTACAGTCCATTAACGGTGGACCGGATGCGCTGGCAGAGGTATTTGTTAAAGTAGAAAGTGACGGTGTGGAAGTAAGTGGAAGAGGCGTAGCATTTGATGTACTAGAGTCATCGGCAAAGGCTTATATCAACGCAATTAACCGCTTATTCGCAGTTAAGCAGCACCGCGTTGAGCAAGAAGTGTAATACGTAGACAAGAAGGGAGAGACTATCATGACAAAAAAGGTAGCGGTGTTACCTGGAGACGGAGTTGGGAAAGAAGTTACAAAAGGTGCAATCGACGTCTTAAACGCCATCGGTCAACGCTTTAACCATCAGTTTGAATTTAGCTATGGGTTAATCGGAGGAGCTGCTATTGATACAGAAGGAGTACCACTTCCAGAAAGTACAGTAGCGGTTTGTAAAGAAGCGGATGCAGTATTGCTTGGGGCTGTAGGTGGTCCTAAGTGGGATGCCGTTCCTACACAGCTCCGTCCAGAGCGAGGCTTATTAGCAATTCGTAAAGAACTGGACCTTTATGCTAACTTGCGTCCAGTTACTTATTATGATAGTTTAGCAGATTCTTCTCCTTTGAAAAAAGAATATATTCAAGACGTTGATTTTATTATCGTACGTGAGCTAACAGGCGGCTTATATTTTGGAAAACCAAGTGAACGCCGCACAAATGGGAGTGAAGAAGTCGTTGTAGATACGCTCTATTACAAGCGTGAAGAAATTGAGCGTATCATTCGCCAAGCATTTGAAACAGCAAAAGTTCGTCGTCAAAAGGTTACGTCTGTTGACAAAGCGAACGTATTGGAGTCAAGTCGTTTATGGCGTGAGATTGCTGAAGAAGTATCAAAAGATTATCCCGAAATTGAGCTTGAACATATGCTAGTGGATTCAGCAGCGATGCAGCTTATTCGTAATCCAAAGCACTTTGACGTAGTCGTTACTGAGAACATGTTCGGAGATATTTTAAGTGATGAAGCTTCGATGCTGGCTGGGTCTTTAGGGATGTTACCATCTGCTAGTTTGACGTTAAACGGACCTTCTCTTTATGAACCTGTTCATGGCTCTGCACCAGATATTGCAGGCCAAAATAAAGCTAATCCAATCGCAGCTATTTTATCAGCAGCGATGATGTTAAGACATTCATTTGGTCTTGAAGAAGAAGCGAAAGCAGTGGAACAAGCGGTAGAACACGTATTAAATGCTGGTCATCGTACAGCAGATTTAGCGAACGGCTCACATTATTTGTCAACTGAAAAAATGGTAGAAGCAATTGTTGATACGATTGCTGACGATTCTGCAATTGTTAACATTATGACAGCTTATAGTTAATCATGCGTTTCTCACCTTTATGTGAGAAACGTTTTTCATAACTGGAAAGGAGGAGCAAGATGAAAGCAAAGAACATTATTGAGAAACTATGGGAACAACATGTAGTACGCCAAGAAGAGGGGAAGCCGGATTTATTATACATTGATCTTCATCTTATTCACGAAGTAACGTCACCTCAAGCATTTGAAGGCTTACGTGTTGCTGGGCGAAAAGTAAGGCAACCCAATTTGACGTTTGCAACGATGGATCACAACATTCCGACCGTTGACCGCTTCAACATCAAAGATCCAATTGCAAAAAAACAAGTTGATACGTTATCTGCAAACTGCGCTGAGTTCGACGTGAGGCTGTTAGACTTAACGAATGAAGAACAAGGAATCGTTCATATTATTGGACCGGAATTAGGTTTAACGCAGCCTGGTAAGACAATTGTATGTGGGGATAGTCATACATCTACCCACGGAGCGTTTGGTGCATTAGCATTTGGTATTGGTACGAGTGAAGTTGAGCACGTATTAGCTACTCAAACGCTTTGGCAAGCCAAGCCAAGAACGATTCAAGTAAAAGTGGATGGCCAAAAGAAGCCTGGTGTATTCGCAAAAGATATCGTACTAGCGATTATTCAGAAGTTTGGTGTGAACTTTGGAACAGGTTCTATCATCGAATTTACGGGAGATTGCATTAAGCAGCTTTCAATGGAAGAGCGGATGACCATTTGTAACATGTCCATCGAAGCAGGAGCAAAAGCAGGCTTAATCAGCCCTGATGAAGTAACTTTTTCTTATATTAAAGGAAGAGAATATGCACCAAAAGGTGAAAAGTTCACTGAAGCAGTTGAAAAGTGGAAAGCGTTAGCTTCGGATGAAGGCGCAGAATATGATCAAACGCTAGAAATTGATGCAAATGAAATCGAGCCTGTTGTGACATGGGGAACAAATCCTGCGATGAGTTCGTACATTAGTAAAACAGTTCCTACATTTGAATCATGTAACACGGATTCAGAACGCAAATCATTGGAAAGAGCGTTAGACTACATGGGGTTAACTCCGGGTATGGCAATTGAAGATATTCCAATTCAACACGTATTTATTGGTTCCTGTACGAACGCTCGCTTATCGGATCTACGTGATGCAGCTTCTTTTATAAAAGGAAAGAAAGTATCACCGAATGTGCGAGCAATGGTTGTACCAGGTTCTCAGAAAATTAAACGTATTGCTGAAGAAGAGGGGATTGCAAAAACGTTTGTTGAAGCTGGATTTGAATGGCGTGATTCAGGATGTAGCATGTGTTTAGGGATGAACTCGGATTTAGTTCCTCAAGGGGAACATTGTGCTTCCACGTCAAACCGTAACTTTGAAGGACGTCAAGGTAAAGGGGCACGAACTCACCTTGTTAGTCCAGTGATGGCGGCGGCAGCAGCAGTATATGGTCACTTTGTAGACGTTCGTAAATTACAAGAAGAAGCTGTGAGATAAGGAGAGGTAACATGAATGCATTTACAGTTGAAACAGGAAAAGTAGCCGGGATGGACCGCTCTAATGTCGATACAGATCAAATTATTCCAAAGCAATTTTTAAAGCGCATTGAGCGTACTGGTTTTGGAAAATATTTATTTTTTGATTGGCGATACAATGAAGATGGAGTAACGCCAAATCCTAGCTTTGAGCTAAATGCGCCTGAAAATGAAGGAGCAACAATCTTAGTTGCAAATGAAAACTTCGGATGTGGTTCTTCACGTGAGCATGCACCGTGGGCATTGTTAGATTACGGCTTTAGAGCCATTGTGGCGCCATCTTTTGCAGATATCTTTAAACAAAATTGTCTAAAAAATGGAATTCTACCAATTGCATTACCAGTTGAAGATGTTGAGTATCTATTGAAGGAATCAAAAGCAGCTGATTATAACTGCACGATCGATTTACATCAGCAAACAATTTCAGACGAAGCTGGATTCAAACGAACGTTTGACATTAATAGCCATTGGAAATATATGCTTGTAAATGGGTTTGATGAAATTGGTTATACGTTATCGTTTGCTTCTGACATTGATCAGTATGAAAACAATACCGTTCGTTATTGAAAAAAGCTGGGCAAAGTTACCTCTTTGCTCGGCTCTTTTTTGCGTTCTATTAGACAACTTGCTAAACTGTATAACAAAGAAATGTGAAGTGAGGAGAGAATATGACTGAGCAAAAGCGAGATAATGTAATTGCGTTTCCTCATTTGCAAGAGCGTTTAGTAGAAAAAGCGAAAGAATATCTACAGAATAAACGCTTTAATGAGGCTCTGCATTTATTTAAGCAAGCATACGAAATAGGCCAAGAGCACCGAGACGTATTGTTCGGGCTAGCTGTATGTTATTTAGAACTAGGAGAGGTTGAAACAGCTAAAACGCTTTGTAAAAAGATGTTGCATGAAGACATAGGACATTACTATGATAATCTACAAATGCTTTTAATGATTCTTATCCAGCTTGGTGAGTATAAAGAAGGCTATGAAACCTTGCAGGCTGTTATAGAAGAACATGATGTACCCGCTGAGGATCAAGAGCAAATTAATCAGCTCTTAGCGTTTTGCTTATCGAGAATGAATCAAGAAAAGGACATAGAAGGACAAACAGAGCAGGAGCAGCTTACGCGTTTAAAAGATTTCTTAAATGAGACGGTCGTTTCAAATCAGATTGATCATTTACACACGCTCCCTCTTCATCGAATGAATCAGTATAGCTTCTTCTTACAAGAGCTATTCACAAATGAATCCGTTCATCCCATTGTGAAAACCGAGGCTCTTAAAATATTAATGAAGGAACAGGTTAACCATGACTTTCACATCAACAAATTTCAGCGTGAGAAAAAAATTAATCCGCTCACTTTACAGCAAATAATACCATCTCCGTTAGCCATTCATGTTGAGAAATCCCTGAGGGAAAAGTTGGAACACGAAAATCCCACTATGCTCCAAGCAAGCTTAGAGATTTGGAATCGTTATTTATATGTTTTATTTCCATTCAGTCCGGTTAATGAACATGTAGGTATCTGGGTGGAGGCGTTATACGCACTCGCAACTGAATTATATGGTGAAGAGGTTGACGCTGAGCAAATCGCACTGATGCATAACTTCTCTGCTGAGGATTTGAAACAAGCTATTAAACACCTAAAGGAAATTGAAGAAATTTCTTTGATATAAAATGAGGTGTTTTGTTGAAACGTCATTGTTGTATGTTATAATATAATGGTTGTAAAATGCACTTAAACAAGTATAGTGGAATTTCATCTTTACATCACGTTCCTACTTACTTTAAAGTAATAGGGAGTTCGATAGATAATGAAGGAAACATTGATCTCATTATCAGAGTGAAAATCACTACTTAAAATGATTTTGGAGGGAAATATACATGTCTGCAAAATGGGAAAAACAAGAAGGTAATCAAGGCGTTTTAACAGTAGAAGTTGAAGCTGCTGAATTCGATAAAGCCTTAGATAAAGCATTCACAAAAGTTGTTAAACAAGTAAACGTACCAGGTTTCCGTAAAGGGAAAATGCCACGTCCACTATTTGAAAAACGCTTTGGTGTAGAATCTTTATACCAAGATGCACTAGATATCTTATTACCAGAAGCTTACAGCAATGCTGTTGCTGAAGCTGGTATCGAGCCAGTAGATCGTCCGGAAATCGATGTTGAAACAATCGAAAAAGGACAAGACTTAGTTTTCACTGCTAAAGTAACAGTTAAGCCTGAAGTGAAATTAGGCGAATACAAAAACTTAGAAGTTGAAAAATTAGAGACAACAGTAACTGACGAAGACGTTGAAGCTGAATTAAAATCTCTTCAAGAGCGTCAAGCTGAGCTAGTAGTAAAAGAAGAAGGCGCTATTGCTGAAGGCGATACTGCTGTAATCGACTTTGAAGGATTCGTTGATGGAGAAGCATTCGAAGGCGGAAAAGGTGAGAACTATTCATTAGAAATTGGTTCTAACACATTTATCCCAGGCTTTGAAGAGCAATTAGTAGGTTTAGAAGTTGGCGCTGAAAAAGACGTTGAAGTAACGTTCCCAGAAGAGTACCATGCTGAAGAGCTTGCTGGTAAAAAAGCAACTTTCAAAGTGAAAGTACACGAAATCAAAGCAAAAGAATTACCAGCATTAGACGATGAATTTGCTAAAGATGTAGACGAAGAAGTAGAAACTTTAGAAGCATTAAAAGCGAAAACAAAAGAAAACTTACAAACTGCAAAAACAAACGAAGCTGAATCAGCTCTACGTGATGCATTAGTAGAAAAAGCTGCTGAAAATGCAGAAGTAGAAATTCCAGAAGCAATGTATGCAACTGAAATGGATCGTATGATGCAAGAATTCGAGCAACGTTTACAAATGCAAGGTTTAAACCTTGAGCTATACTTCCAGTTCTCTGGTCAAGATGAAAAAGCTTTACGTGACCAAATGCGTCCAGACGCTGAAAAACGCGTGAAGATTAACTTAACGTTAGAAGCTATTTCTCAAGCTGAAAATCTTGAAGTAACTGACGAAGAAGTAGAAAAAGAATTAGAGAGCATGGCAGGAATGTACAACATGCCTGTCGAAGAAATTAAGAAAGTGCTTGGCAGTCTTGAAACAGTTAAAGCTGACATGAAGATTCGCAAAGCTATAGAATTTCTTGTAGAAAACAGCAAAGCTGTAGCATAATAATAGTAAAGAACAAGGCGCGACTTGATCGTGCCTTGTTTTATAACCTTCAAAAGTTTTTTCATACCATAACGACACGCCAGCACGCTGTTTTGTTCAATTGTCAAAAATCCGTAGTTATGAAATTGGCTTAATAAGCTGACAATACATAATAGCCAATCGATGCTTTTCGCTCATCAAGTGTTTATACATAAAACGTTTTAGTATCTATTCCGAAAAATGTATGATAAAATGCAATACAAATCTTTTCATACATGGGAAACTCGGTATGATAAAAGGTCATGCTTTTACTAAGAAGAGGAAGAGCAGTTGGCAAATAACTCGGATTAAGTGAGCTTCCAGCACTTTAGTCATTACTATAAGGGGTGAAAATTATGTTTAAATTTAACGATGAAAAAGGGCAACTAAAATGCTCGTTTTGTGGTAAAACACAAGAACAAGTTCGTAAATTAGTTGCTGGTCCAGGTGTTTACATATGTGATGAATGTATCGAGCTTTGCACTGAGATTGTTGAAGAAGAGCTTGGAACAGAAGAAGAAGTAGAATTTAAAGATGTGCCAAAACCAAAAGAAATCTGTGAAATTCTAGATGAGTATGTAATTGGCCAAGATGAAGCGAAAAAATCTTTGGCTGTAGCTGTTTATAATCATTATAAACGCATTAACTCAAACAGTAAGATTGATGACGTTGAATTAGCTAAAAGTAACATTGCTTTAATTGGTCCAACAGGTAGTGGTAAAACATTACTTGCTCAAACGTTAGCTCGTATTTTAAATGTGCCGTTTGCTATTGCTGATGCAACGTCGCTAACAGAAGCTGGTTACGTTGGTGAGGATGTTGAGAACATCTTATTGAAGTTAATTCAAGCCGCTGATTATGATGTAGAAAAAGCAGAAAAAGGCATTATCTATATCGATGAAATTGATAAGGTAGCAAGAAAGTCTGAAAACCCATCAATTACGCGTGACGTATCTGGTGAAGGTGTTCAGCAAGCATTGCTTAAAATTCTTGAAGGCACTGTAGCAAGCGTTCCTCCACAAGGTGGACGTAAGCATCCGCATCAAGAATTCATTCAAATTGACACCACAAATATCCTATTCATTTGTGGTGGAGCATTTGATGGTATTGAACCAATTATCAAGCGTCGTTTAGGTAAGAAAGTAATTGGGTTCGGTTCAGAAACAAAACAAGCAGACCTTAACGATAAAGAGTTATTATCAAAAGTTCTGCCAGAAGACTTATTAAAGTTTGGCTTAATTCCTGAGTTTATCGGTCGTCTACCTGTTACGGCTAGTCTTGTACCGTTAGATGAAGGAGCGCTTGTTGAGATTTTAACAAAGCCAAAAAATGCGCTAGTAAAACAATATCAAAAGCTTCTTGAGCTAGATAATGTTGAGCTAGAGTTTGAAGATGAAGCACTTGTTGAAATTGCTCGTAAAGCAATTGAACGTAAAACAGGTGCACGTGGTCTACGTTCAATCATTGAAGGTATTATGCTAGAAGTGATGTATGATTTACCGTCTCGTGAAGACATTGTTAAATGTATTATCACTGGAGAAACGGTTCGTGATCAAGTAGCACCTAAGTTTATTTTAGAAGATGGTTCAACGGTTGAACAAGGAAGTAAAACATCTGCTTAATAAATAAGAAGACAGAGCGTTAGTTTTTAACGTTCTGTCTTTTTTTATTTTATGAAGAATTTTATGCTAAATTTGTTTATTCCACCTGTTGCAAGGAGATAATAACAAATAATTATCTTAACAATTGTTGCAGGAGGTTACTTATGAATTGGACGAATATTGCCTTAATGGTTCAGCTATTCTTTGGTATCATTATTGGCTTGTACTTTTGGAATTTATTGCGCAATCAGCGCACACAAAAAGTATCAATTGATCGGGAATCAAAAAAAGAAATGGATCAATTGCGAAAGATGCGTGCCATTTCACTAACTGAACCATTAGCAGAAAGAGTTAGACCGTCAAGTTTTCATGATATTGTGGGACAAGAAGACGGCATTCGTGCTTTAAAAGCCGCGCTATGTGGCCCAAATCCACAGCACGTTATCGTATATGGACCTCCAGGCGTAGGGAAAACGGCAGCAGCTCGTCTTGTACTAGAAGAAGCAAAAAAAAATCAAAAGTCTCCTTTCAAAAAAGGATCAGTATTTGTAGAACTTGATGCGACGACAGCTCGTTTTGATGAACGAGGGATTGCTGATCCTCTTATCGGATCTGTACATGACCCTATCTATCAAGGAGCGGGGGCTATGGGACAAGCTGGAATTCCTCAGCCAAAGCAAGGTGCTGTAACGGATGCTCACGGAGGAATTTTATTCATTGATGAAATTGGTGAACTACACCCTATTCAAATGAACAAATTACTAAAGGTATTAGAAGACAGAAAAGTATTTATGGAAAGTGCGTATTATAGCGAAGAAAATGCACAAATTCCGACTCATATTCACGATATTTTTCAAAATGGACTCCCTGCTGATTTTCGTTTAATTGGGGCAACAACGAGAACACCGAGTGAAATTCCGCCAGCCATTCGCTCACGCTGTGTTGAAGTGTTTTTTCGCGAGCTTGATCAAGATGAAATCATTAGCGTTGCGAAAAAAGCCGCTCAAAAAGTACAAATGGAAGTAACAGATAAAGGGCTGTCTATGTTGTCTACATATGCTCGCAATGGGCGAGAAACAGTTAATATGATGCAAATTGCAGCTGGATTGGCAATTTCAGAAGATCGTAAAGACATAAAGAATGAAGATATTGAATGGATTATTCATTCAAGTCAGCTAACTCCACGTCACGAGCCGAAGATTCCAGAACAAGAACAAGTAGGATTAATTAATGGATTAGCTGTATATGGACCTAATTCAGGTGCGTTATTAGAAATTGAAGTAAAAGCAATGAAAGCAAAAGAAAAAGGAAATATTACCATTACGGGGATAGTAGAAGAAGAAAACATCAATGGGCAAGGAAAATCCGTACGAAGAAAAAGTATGGCCAGAAGTTCAATTGAAAATGTCATTACTGTGCTGCGCTCCATGGCTGTGCCTGCCGATGAATATGATATTCATGTGAACTTCCCAGGAGGAGTGCCAATTGATGGACCTTCCGCAGGAATTGCGATGGCAACAGGCATTTATTCTGCTATCTATGAAGTGCCGATCAAACATACAGTTGCAATGACTGGAGAGATTGGACTGCACGGAAATGTTAAACCAATCGGAGGCGTCATTCCTAAAATTAAAGCGGCAAAGCAGGCAGGGGTAACTCATGTAATCGTTCCGAAGGATAATATGAATGGAATGGTGGAACAGATTCGAGGAATTGACATTTTACCAGTGACTCAACTAACAGATGTTTTAAAATATGCACTCTTACCAATACAAGATCACGTTGCTCACCTATCAAAAGAAGCCGGGGTGCCAAAGCGCGAATTCATGTAATATTAGCGACATTTAGTTAGAAAATTTTTTTATATGAATATCATCTGCCTTTTTCGCGTATAAAACCTTTATACACGCTTTACGAAAAAGGCTTTTTCTATGTGAAAAAGATATTTACTTCGCTTTGCATTGCAAAGACTTCACATGGTACAATTAATAATTACTATTATTAGACATGCCAAGTTAAATAGGATAAAATTGAAGCAGAATTTATCCCTTACATACTATGGAATAAACGGGCATTGGAGGTGTTCATTGAATGACGAAAAATGAAACAATTCGCATTCCACTTTTACCTTTACGTGGGTTGATTGTCTATCCAACTATGGTATTGCATTTAGATGTTGGAAGAGATAAATCCGTGCAGGCTTTAGAAAAAGCAATGATGGACGACCACTTGGTGTGCTTAGTTTCTCAAAAGGAAATGGGCATCGATGAACCAGCGGTTGATGACTTATATAAAATGGGTACTTTAGCAAAGATTAAGCAAATGTTAAAGTTGCCAAATGGCACGATGAGAGTATTAGTTGAAGGATTAAACCGTATTGAAGTCAAGGAAATAATTGAAGAAGAAGGTTGCTTCCTGGCTGATGTAATGAAATACAATGAAGAACATGAAACAGATGTGGAAGACAAAGCGCTAATGCGCACGCTTTTAGATTACTTTGAACAATACATAAAGCTATCTAAAAAGGTATCCGTTGAGACGTTTTCAACCGTAACAGACATTGAGGAACCGGGACGGTTAGCCGATATTATTGCTTCGCATTTGCCGATTAAAATTCAATTGAAGCAAGAAGTTCTTGAAACTGAAGATGTAAAAGAGCGCTTGAACATGCTCATTTCTTACATTCAAGATGAACAAGAAGTGCTACAACTTGAAAAGAAAATTGGACAACGTGTGAAAAAGTCGATGGAGCGTACTCAAAAAGAATACTATCTTCGTGAGCAAATGAAGGCTATTCAAAAAGAGCTAGGCGATAAAGAGGGTAAAGGCGGAGAAGTTGCTACACTTCGAGAAAAGATTGAAGAAAGTGGTATGCCTGAGCGCGTGATGATGACTGCGTTAAAAGAACTAGATCGCTATGAAAAAATTCCCGCTACTTCTGCAGAAAGCTCGGTTATTCGTAACTATATCGATTGGCTACTTGCTTTGCCATGGACAAAGGAAACTGAAGATCGTTTAGATATTCACCGCGCAGATAAAATTCTAAATGAAGAGCACTACGGTCTTGAAAAAGTAAAAGAACGTGTGCTTGAATACTTAGCTGTTCAGAAATTAACGAACTCATTAAAGGGACCAATTCTTTGTTTAGCTGGACCTCCAGGAGTAGGTAAAACGTCTCTAGCACGTTCTATTGCGACGGCGTTAAATCGGAATTTTGTCCGTGTATCGCTCGGTGGCGTGCGTGATGAATCTGAAATTCGAGGCCATCGCCGTACGTATGTAGGCGCGATGCCTGGACGTATTATTCAAGGAATGAAAAAAGCTGGTACAGTCAACCCTGTCTTTTTATTAGATGAGATTGATAAAATGTCTAATGACTTCCGTGGAGACCCATCTTCTGCTATGCTTGAAGTCTTGGATCCGGAGCAAAACCATAATTTTAGCGATCACTATATTGAAGAAACGTATGACTTATCAAAAGTGATGTTTGTAGCTACTGCTAATAATTTAGCGACGATTCCAGGACCTTTACGCGACAGAATGGAAATCATTAATATTGCTGGCTATACAGAACTTGAAAAACTTGAAATTGCTAAGCGTCATTTAGCAGTGAGACAGTTAGAAAACCATGGTCTGAAAAAAGCTGACCTTCAAATTCGAGAAGATGCTCTAGTAGCAATCATTCGTCTTTATACGAGAGAAGCGGGCGTTCGTAACCTCGAGCGTGAAATTGCATCTATTTGTCGTAAAGCTGCTCGCATTATCGTATCTGGAGATAAAAAGCGCGTAGTCGTAACTGAAAAGAACTTAGAAGAATTTTTAGGAAAAGCAAGGTTTCGCTATGGGCAAGCTGAATCTGAAAACCAAGTTGGTGTTGCAACAGGGTTAGCTTACACAACTGTGGGAGGAGATACGCTTGCAATTGAAGTTAGTCTATCTCCTGGAAAAGGTCGCCTTGTACTAACAGGGAAACTTGGTGATGTGATGAAAGAGTCTGCTCAAGCAGCTTTTAGTTACATTCGTTCAAAAGCGGAAGAGCTAGGAATTGATGAAAAGTTCCATGAGAAATATGACATTCATATTCATGTGCCAGAAGGAGCAGTACCAAAAGATGGACCTTCGGCAGGAATTACAATTGCAACAGCTTTAACTTCAGCTTTAACAGGTAGACCGGTAAGAAGAGAGGTAGGAATGACGGGTGAGATTACGCTTAGAGGTCGCGTCTTACCAATCGGTGGATTAAAAGAAAAATCATTAAGTGCACATCGCGCTGGACTTACAAAAATCTTAATCCCTCAAGACAACGAGCGTGATATTGAAGATATTCCAGATAGTGTACAAGAACAGTTGGACATCGTACTTGTATCTCATTTAGATCAAGTATTGGAACATGCATTAGTAGGAGAGGTAAAATGAAAGTAACCCAAGCGGAAATTGTTATCAGCGCAGTAAAGCCTGATCAATATCCAAAAGAAAACTTGCCAGAATTTGCTTTGGCTGGTCGATCAAATGTAGGAAAATCATCATTTATTAATAAAATGCTTAACCGTAAAAACTTAGCACGTACATCGTCAAAGCCTGGAAAAACACAAACGTTAAATTTTTATTTAATCAATGAAATGATGCATTTTGTTGATGTTCCAGGCTACGGGTTTGCTAAAGTGTCTAAGACAGAGCGTGAAGCATGGGGCAAGATGATTGAAACATATTTAACGGATCGCGATCAGCTAAAAGCGGTGTTATTAATTATTGATTTACGTCATGCGCCGTCTAAAGATGATGTCATGATGTACAATTTCTTAAAGCATTACGAAATTCCTGTAATGGTTATTGCCACAAAAGCGGATAAAATTCCGAAAGGTAAATGGCAAAAGCACTTAAAAGTTGTACGTGATACGTTAGAGCTAGAAGCCGAAGATGAACTCATTCTATTTTCATCTGAAACTGGTCAAGGGAAAGATCAATCGTGGAGATCACTTCAATACCGCATGAATAATTAACAAAAAAAGGTTGAAACGAAAAGCGCTCGCTTTTCGTTTCAACCTTTTTTACATATATTACTTACGTTTGAAAAATAATAAATATAAGCCAATGAGTAGGAATAGAATAGGCCAAAAGGTAGCTAGGTAATTCACACCGTTTTCAACCGCTGGGGCAAACTGATTTAAATTATTTGAAAACATCATAAACAGCGCAATGAGTAATAAAAGAATACCTTGAAATAGGCCGGTTTTACTCTTTTTCGCACTCAGTAAAAAGCTCAGTGCAATCATTAAAATGACCATGCTAGTATGTTGAGGCCAGAACGGCAGCCAGTCACTTACATAAAAATGACCGCCTAATGTAATTAATATGTAGCTTGCTAGTACGTTAGAATAGTCTTGCGAAATG
The DNA here is from genome assembly GCF_056820425.1 of Priestia sp. KCTC 13724. Lineage (NCBI taxonomy): Bacteria > Bacillati > Bacillota > Bacilli > Caryophanales > Bacillaceae > Priestia > Priestia sp. KCTC 13724. The sequence goes on from NZ_JBXDLD010000018.1 coordinate 25,513, forward strand.
TGACATTGTGCCCCAAGCGCAACTCCGACTAAAACGAGCAGGAGAGGCCAGGTGTATAAGTGTTCTGCGATTTTTAAGTTAAGCTCGTCTACTAGAAAAAAGATTCCAAATCCAACTAATAAAACTCCGAAAAAAATTGACTGTTTCTTCATCGTAACCTCCTGGTGTGATTAAACAGGAAAAGTGATAAATCACTGCTTTTTTGATACAATTTGTTATGGATAATCGTTAATATCTTAACACATGTTTTCAAAGACTGTTCACATTTTTTTTAAGAACGAGTAGGGAAACATGTTATAATAAAGATAGATAAAAGGACAGTAATTTAATTTTTTATTGAAGGGGGTATGTACAAGTGCATATTATAGCAGTCGGCTTAAATTATCGAACAGCCCCTGTTGAAATAAGGGAAAAGCTTAGCTTTAAAGAACAAGAGTTAGGCTCTGCAATGAAAGCTTTAAGTAGTCAAAAGAGTATCTTAGAAAACATTATTGTGTCAACATGTAATCGTACGGAGATCTATGCAGTAGTGGATCAGTTACACACAGGGCGTTACTATGTAAAAGCCTTTTTGGCAGAGTGGTTTGAACTAGATAAAGACGAGTTTTCACCTTTTTTAACAATTGCTGAAAACGATGGTGCTATTGAGCATTTGTATCGAGTAAGCTGTGGGTTAGACTCAATGGTTGTAGGTGAAACACAGATTCTTGGACAGGTACGTTCAAGCTTTTTACTTGCTCAACAAAATCAAACAATTGGAACGGTATTTAATCAATTGTTTAAGCAAGCTATTACACTAGCCAAGCGTGCGCACAGCGAGACAGAGATTGGAGCCAATGCTGTTTCAGTGAGTTACGCTGCGGTTGAGTTAGCGAAAAAAATTTTTGGTGATCTGTCATCGAAGCATGTGCTTATTCTAGGTGCAGGTAAAATGGGCGAGCTTGCTTTGCAGAACTTATACGGCAGCGGTGCTCAAAAAGTAACGGTTGTAAATCGTACATTCGAAAAAGCAGAAGAACTTGCTAAGCGCTTTTCTGGTCAAGCGAAACAGCTAAACGAACTTCGATGTGCGTTAATTGAAGCTGATATTTTAATTAGCTCTACGGGAGCTAGTACGTTTGTCGTATCAAAAGATATGATGAAGCAAGTAGAGCGCATGCGCAAAGGACGACCTCTTTTTATGGTTGATATCGCGGTTCCGCGTGATTTGGATCCTGCACTTGCAGAGCTTGATAGCGTCTTTTTATATGATATTGATGACTTACAAGGGATTGTGGATGCGAATTTACAAGAACGCAAAAAGGCTGCTGAAACAATCGAGTTAATGATTGAAGCTGAAATTGTTGATTTTAAAATGTGGCTAGGTCGTCTTGGGGTTGTGCCTGTTATTTCAGCTCTTCGTGAGAAAGCACTAACTATTCAGGCTGATACGATGGCTAGTATTAATCGCAAGCTTCCGAATTTGTCTGAGCGTGAACGAAAAGTGCTGAACAAACATACGAAAAGCATCATAAATCAATTGCTGCGAGATCCGATTTTACATGCAAAAGAACTGGCTGGAGAGCAGCATGCTGAAGAGTCGTTAGAATTGTTCATGAAGATTTTTAATATTGAACAAGAAGTGGAAGCTCAAAAGCAAAAAGAATCTCATCATGAGCTACCCGTAACTCCTCAACAAGTAGCTTACCAGTCGTAAGTGAGGCTTTGATATGGTTGATATCTCATTGACCAGAATTTATGAATTAATTGTAATTTTATACGCGGTCAGTGTTTTGCTTTATTTCATTGACTTTGTACAGCATAACCGGAAGGCAAATAAAGTAGCCTTCTGGTTACTTTCTATTGTGTGGTTTTTACAAACAATCTTTTTGTTTTTACGAATGTGGGAAACCAGTAGAGTCCCAATCTTAACAATTTCAGAGGGCCTGTACTTCTATGCGTGGGTGCTCATTACGCTATCGTTAGTCATCAATCGTTTATTTAGAGTTGATTTTGTCGTGTTCTTTACGAATGCGATTGGCTTTTTAATCATGGCGATTCATACGTTTGCACCAATGGAAACACAAACGTCGGTTGAAGCAGAACGATTGGTATCAGAACTTTTAATTTTTCACATCACAATGGCTATTTTATCTTATGGAGCTTTTTCCATTTCTTTTGTTTTCTCAGCTTTGTACCTTGTACAGTATGATTTGCTGAAAAAGAAAAAATGGAACAAGCGACTGATGCGCATTGAGGATTTAACGAAGCTGGATTATCTGTCGTACGTACTGATCTTAATTGGTGTACCTCTATTGTTGCTTTCCTTGATGCTTGGGTTAATATGGGCGTATATTAAAGTAGTCGATTTTCACTGGTATGATACAAAGGTATTAGGTTCGTTCTTTATGCTCCTTGCATATAGCGCTTACTTGTATGTGCGTTTGAGAAGAGGAATTCAAGGTCGGGCAATAGCTATTTGGAACATCGCATTATTTTTAATTTTATTGATTAACTTTTTCTTATTTGGAAGTTTGTCAAACTTTCATTTTTGGGAGTCGTAAAACTAGGAGGACAACATGCGGAAAATTATTGTCGGCTCACGCCGAAGCAAGCTAGCATTAACACAGACAAAATGGGTTATCGAACAGTTGAAACAACAAGGTCTTCCTTTTGAGTTTGAGATTAAAGAAATTGTCACAAAAGGAGATAAAATCTTAGATGTAACGCTTTCTAAGGTAGGCGGAAAAGGCTTATTTGTAAAAGAAATTGAACAAGCAATATTGTCAAAAGAAATTGATATGGCCGTTCACAGCATGAAGGATATGCCGGCTGTTTTACCTGAAGGGTTAACAATTGGATGCATTCCGCTGCGTGAAGACCACAGAGATGTGCTCATTTCAAAGACCGGAAAAACGTTTGAAGAGCTGCCAAGTGGAGCTGTCATTGGAACGAGTAGCCTACGACGTGGTGCACAGCTTCTTGCAAAGCGTTCAGACATTGAAATTAAATGGATTCGAGGCAATATCGATACACGTTTAAACAAACTACAAACAGAAGAATATGACGCAATAATTCTAGCTGCAGCTGGTCTATCACGAATGGGTTGGTCTAAAGACACTGTGACGCAGTATTTAAACCCTAGCTTAAGTGTTCCAGCGGTTGGTCAAGGAGCTTTAGCGATTGAATGTCGTTCAGATGACAAGGAGCTACTTGAACTTCTACATATGCTAAACGATGAGGACACAAGCTTAGCAGTTCAAGCAGAGCGCGTGTTTCTAAAGCGCATGGAAGGCGGCTGTCAAGTTCCGATTGCAGGCTATGCTCACGTAGTAGAGAATAGGCATGTACAATTAACAGCGCTTGTTGCTTCTCCAGATGGTCAACAAATTTATCAAGAAACGCTTGCTGGTGCAAACCCCGTAGAAATTGGAGAGGAAGCTGCACGTCGTTTAACTGCCAACGGAGCTAAAGAATTAATTGATCGTGTAAAAGAGGAGCTGGACAGTTAATGAGTCAACAGGCTCCTCTTTTTTTAAAACGAGTGTTGATTACGCGCCAAGCGGAGCAAGCCAAAAGCTTTACTGCTGCAATACAAGCTGTAGGTGGTATTCCTTTAACGGTGCCTGTTTTATCTTTTGTACCAGCAGCTAATCGTACGTACATACAGAGAGTGCTTGAACAGCTTCATACATATCAGTGGATTATCTTTACAAGTCAAAATGGAGTCGAGTTTTTCTTTCAGTGGCTTAATCTATTAAATATAAACAGTGGTTTAGCTAAATCCTGTAAGATCGCTGTTGTTGGAAAAAAAACAGGTGAAGCACTCAAAAAACGTGGGATAAAGCCAGACGTAACTCCTGAAGAGTACATAGCAGAGTCACTGCTAGAAGCACTCATGAAGGAGGCTAAACCTCATGAAAAAGTCCTTGTTGTTAGAGGGAATCTAGCACGTCCTATTCTTTTACAAGGACTTGATGAAAAAGGGTATAGCGTGACGGACCTGGTGATGTATGAAACGGTTCAAAATAAAGCATCCAGGAATGAGCTTCAGCACGCGGTTGAGAAAGCGGATATCATTACGTTTACAAGCTCATCTACCGTTAACTTCTTTGTTGATATGATGGATTCAAAACAAGATTGGCTATCGGTTATAAACGAAAAAGTGGTCGTGTGTATAGGACCTATTACCGCTCAAACTGCTGCCAAATATGAAATTGAGCACATCGTTCCAGAAGAGTATACAATTAATGGTATGATAGAGAAAATGGTAGATTATTTTAAAGGTAACAATTAAGGAGGATTTTCTCATGACATTATTACAATTCAATCGTCATCGTCGTCTAAGACGTTCAGATAGCATGCGTGCACTTGTTCGCGAAACGCACTTACAGCCGGAAGACTTTATTTATCCAATTTTTGTAATTGAAGGAGAAAATAAGCGCAATGCAGTTCAATCCATGCCAGGCGTAGATCAAGTATCGCTTGATTTATTAAGTAGAGAAATGCAGGAGCTTGTCGATTTGGGAATTCAGTCCGTTATTGTTTTTGGCGTGCCAGCTGAAAAAGATGCTGTTGGTTCGCAAGCTTATCATGATCATGGAATCGTTCAAAAAGCAATTCGTCAAATTAAAGAAGAGTTCCCTGAACTTGTCGTTATTGCAGACACTTGCTTATGTCAATATACCGATCATGGACATTGTGGCATTATTGAAGAAGGAAAAATCTTAAATGACCCAACGCTTGATTTGCTAGCAAGAACAGCGGTTAGTCAAGCAAGAGCTGGCGCTGATATCATTGCACCTTCTAACATGATGGATGGGTTCGTAGCGGCTATTCGTCATGGTTTAGACGAAGCTGGTTTCGAAGATATTCCTATTATGTCTTACGCTGTAAAATATGCGTCAGCTTTCTACGGTCCTTTCCGTGATGCAGCACATTCTTCTCCGCAATTTGGAGATCGTAAAACGTACCAAATGGACCCAGCCAATCGCTTAGAAGCTCTTCGTGAAGCGGATTCTGACGTAGCCGAAGGTGCAGACTTCTTAATTGTAAAACCAGCGCTTTCTTACTTAGATATTATGCGTGATGTAAAAAATAACTTTAACCTACCTGTCGTGGCTTATAACGTAAGTGGAGAATACTCCATGATTAAAGCAGCTGCACAAAATGGATGGGTAAATGAAAAAGAGATTGTGCTAGAAAAGCTTACAAGTATGAAGCGTGCTGGAGCAGATTTAATCATTACGTATCATGCGAAAGATGCTGTTCGCTGGCTAAAAGATAACTAAAAGGAGTGTTTGTTCGATGAGAAGTTATGAAAAATCAAAAGCAGCCTTTCTTCAAGCAAAGCAACTAATGCCGGGCGGAGTAAATAGCCCAGTTCGTGCTTTTAAATCTGTAGATATGGATCCTATCTTTATGGAACGTGGAAAAGGAGCGAAAATCTACGATATTGATGGAAATGAATATGTAGATTACGTCCTATCTTGGGGGCCATTAATTCATGGTCACTCAAATGATCGTGTGGTAGAAGCAATTAAGAAAGTAACTGAGTCTGGAACAAGCTTTGGTGCTCCAACTTTAATTGAGAACGAATTAGCTAAAGTAGTAATCTCACGTGTACCTTCAATTGAAATTGTTCGTATGGTGAGTTCTGGAACGGAAGCAACGATGAGTGCTCTTCGCTTAGCTCGTGGCTATACGAATCGAAATAAAATCTTAAAATTTGAAGGATGCTATCACGGGCACGGCGATTCATTGTTAATTAAAGCTGGTTCGGGTGTTGCAACACTGGGTTTACCAGATAGCCCTGGTGTACCAGAAGGAATTGCTAAAAATACGATTACGGTTCCTTATAATGATTTAAAAAGCGTAAAGTATGCGTTTGAGCAGTTTGGTGAAGATATTGCGGGTGTTATTGTTGAGCCAGTAGCTGGTAATATGGGAGTAGTACCACCTCAGCTTGGATTTTTAGAAGGGCTTCGTGAAATTACATCTGACTATGGCTCACTGTTAATTTTTGATGAAGTGATGACAGGCTTCCGAGTAGCGTATAACTGTGCGCAAGGTTACTATAACGTAACGCCTGATTTAACTTGCTTAGGAAAAGTAATTGGTGGTGGCCTTCCGGTTGGTGCTTACGGTGGTAAAGCGGAGATTATGGAGCGAGTAGCACCGAGTGGTCCAATTTACCAAGCGGGTACGCTTTCTGGAAACCCACTTGCCATGACGGCAGGTTATGAGACGCTAACGCAGTTAACGCCACAGTCGTATGATGAATTTTCTAGAAAAGCAGATCGCCTTGAAGAAGGTCTAAAAGCAGCCGCGGCAAAATATGAAGTGCCTCATACAATTAATCGAGCTGGCTCTATGATTGGCTTGTTCTTCACAAACGAAGACGTAATTAACTATGAGACAGCGAAAACATCAAATCTTGAATACTTTAGCAAGTACTATCGTGAAATGGCGAATGAAGGAGTCTTTTTACCACCTTCTCAATTTGAAGGTATGTTTTTATCGACTTCTCATACGGATGCAGATATTGAATTTACAATCCAAGCTGCTGAAAAAGCCTTTGCTAAACTTCGTTCATAATCCAAAGAGCTTACGTGATAAACGTAAGCTTTTTTGCTTTTAAAGACATATTTTATTTTTCACTTTCATACATCTTTAATGACAACGCTATTTTGTAAGGTGTTGGAAGGGGGAGAGCAATTTGTCGCAGGATAATTTATCGGGTCTGCGTTTTTCAGTAGAAGAATCAGTATGGTTTCAAAAGGGACAGGAAGTGTCTCAGCTTTTATCAATCTCCTTAGAGCCTCAGGTCGCAATCCAAGAATATGATCAATATGTCTCCATTCGTGGAGCTTTATTGCTAACAGGTGAATATGAAACGTTAGAAGAGGAAGCACACTCTTTGCGCGAATATACAAACGAAAAGCACGTTGAATCAGTGCTTGTTAGAGAAGATGGTACAGCTGAACTATCACATGCCTTCCCTGTTGACATTACGATTCCTAAAAATCGTATTCAGAATATGGAAGATGTTTATGTATCAATTGATTTATTTGATTATGAGTTACCAGAATCGGATTGCCTACAGCTAATGGCGGATTTATCGATTACGGGTCTTTACGGTGAACAGCAAAGTCACGTAAGAGAAGAGGAAAAAGGTTGGGCAGAAATTGAAGAACCAGAAGCAGAATATGAAGAAGAGCTTGAAGCTTCTTACCGCAACACTGCTGTTGAAGAAGTAGAAGAAAAAGAACTTGAAGTTCCTTACCGTAATACTTCTGTTGAAGAAGAAGCAAAACATGAAGAAGAGCTTGAAGCTTCTTACCGCAACACTGCTGTTGAAGAAGTAGAAGAAAAAGAACTTGAAGTTCCTTACCGTAATACTTCTGTTGAAGAAGAAACAAAACATGAAGAAGAGCTTGAAGCTTCTTACCGCAACACTGCTGTTGAAGAAGTAGAAGAAAAAGAACTTGAAGTTCCTTACCGTAATACTTCTGTTGAAGAAGAAGCAAAACATGAAGAAGAGCTTGAAGCTTCTTACCGCAACACTGCTGTTGAAGAAGTAGAAGAAAAAGAACTTGAAGTTCCTTACCGTAATACTTCTGTTGAAGAAGAAGCAAAACATGAAGAAGAGCTTGAAGTTTCTTATCGTAACGCTTCTGTTGAGGAAGAAGTGGACGTAAAGGAAGTTGAAAAAGATGCTGAGGTGCAGAACTATTTTTCGTCCGTTTTCCGTAAAGAAGAACCAAAAGAAACGTTAGTAAAGTACGAAGAAGATGTGTATGAACCGTTTGAAGTAGAAGTGAAAAAAGAAGAAGCGGAAGAAGAACGCGAAGATAATGTAATTGAGCTGTTTCAAGCACGTGAAGATGCGTCCAGTTGGGGCGAAGAAGAAACGGAGATAGCACATTATGAAGAAAAAGAGCAGGAAGAAAATGAAATTGTAGTAGAGTTTCGAAAGGAAGAGGAATCGGCTTCAAACCGTGCGGAAAATGCGCTGTATTTAACAAAGCTATTTTCTCGTGAGGAAGAGAAACAAGCGACATGGCGCTTATGCATTGTCCAAAGTGGAGACTCGCTTGATACGATTGCTGAACGCTATGATACAAACGTACAGCGTCTTTTAAAAGTAAATGATTTAGAAGACGAGCAAGAGTTAGAAGAAGGAAGCATCCTAAACATTCCTGTTAACTAAAATAGCAATAGAAAACAGTTTTGACTTCTGCTACGTCTTAACTGTTTTCTTTGTGTATAAATGAATGTTCAATGCATAGAAAGTAACAAAGAGGTGTGAGTATGAACTATCAGGACCCTGTTAATTATCATGAACTCCTAAAGCAGTATCAGCTTGAAATTGATTTTATCGAAGACTACGGGAAGGTAAAGAAAGTCTATACCAAAAGCGGAGTCTATGCCTTAAAAGAAGTAGAGGAAGCTGAAATTAGAAGTCATGATTTTATTAGAAGTCTTCAAAATCTTCAGCATAAAGGATGGATGGGGTTTGTCCCTATTTATCAATCCAGGCAAGGTTCGCCTGTGGTAACCCACCAAAACAAAGGTTATTATTTGATGCCTTGGCTTCCTAATACACCTTCTGACGAACGGGATGTAAGATATCATAAATTATTTCAAGAGTTAGCAAAGCTTCATGGTACTTCTTCAAAAGAAGTTGAAGTTAAAAAGAAAGATATTGAAACGCACTATACGGGATTAAAAACAACGTGGGAAGACCGTCAAAAAGAGCTTGAAGAGTATGTAATGGAATGTGAAAAAAAGGTGTATATGTCCCCTTTTGAACTTCATTTTTGTACCGTGTATTATGAAATGATGCGGGCTATGGAATTTGGGTTTAGTCGGTTAGATGAATGGAACACCGAAATGGAAGAAAAAGAAAAAATCCGACTTGTGACGATTCATGGAAAGCTGTCGGCAAAGCATTTTTTATACGATGAACGCGGGAATGGCTTTTTTATTAATTTAGAGCAAGCGCGTGAGGCTTCACCGATTCATGATCTTGTCTCATTTTATTTGCGAACGCTACGCACATATCCATTAACGAGCTTAGATAGCTATGAATGGTTCGCAACATACGAGAAGCATTTTGCACTGAGAGAAGAGGAACGTTTACTTTTGCATTCATATCTTGCTTTTCCAGAACCTTTATATCAGTGCATCATGCAGTATCGTCACCAGCGGTATAAAACTGAGCTTGAACATATGCAATCGTTGATTCGAGCATACTGGCTAACAAAAAATATTGAACAGGTCAATATTAAAATCTTTGAAGTAGATCAACAGAAAAAAATAGCAGCAGAAGCGGCTGCTAATGAGACTGAGACATAAGTAGTTCAGCCTCTACTATACCTGAACGATTGAGAGTTCATCATTTTTAATCGTTCAGGTTTTTTGGTTGATTGTGAAAACAATGTTGGAAATAGGGTGGAATGGAGCGTAGGACACTCGACTCCTGCGGAAAGCGAGTGACCGTAGCGCAATGGAACGAACGTGTTGAGACAAACTAAAGAGATGGGAACAGCTAGTGTTCGTCTTTTAGAAGCAATCATTTTGTTATGTCCCAAACTCTTTTTTACATCCATTCTAGATAGAGAACAATGGTGATGAGTGAAAAAATAGCAAGAAGGAAAACATCGAACGTGGTGGGGAAAAAAAGCGTTCGAATTCCTTGAATAATCGTCAGGGGAATGATGAATTGGGCACACGCTGCGCCAATCGTTTTAAACCAGCGCTGTACTTGATAAGAGTTAAACTGTAAGTTAATTCGTTTTTTCATACTTCATATTCTCCTTTCCTGCTTGCAGGCCGTTACATAATAATGTATGAATCATGGGCGCTAGGTGTTCAGTTTTTTTCGTAAGATCTGGCGTGTTTGTGAATAGAATGAGAAAAAATGGAGAAGATTATTGACGAATTCATATTTTTTCATATAGTATAATTAAGAGAAAATCATATGAACATACAGTGAGTAGGAAGAGTACAAAATAAAGCACCTTTAGAGAGAGAAATCAGCAGCTGAAAGATTTCTTAGGAAAGCTTATTTGGAAGGTCGCCTATGAGTAGTTTTTTTGAACAGACTTTGGTCTAAGTAGAAGAAACCGGTTAATGAACCGTTATGAAATGAAGTGTATAGACGTCTTTACGGGAGAAGTCTATAAAAAAAGGTGGTACCGCGAAATCAACTCCTTTCGTCCTTTTATGGAAGAAGGAGTTTTTTTATGTTCATTCGAGCTTTCGCATATCGAAAGCTATATAAGAAATTATACATGGAGGTACAGAGTATGTCAGAACAGGAAGTAAAGCTTTCAACGAAGTATGACCCAAAATCTGTTGAAGAAAATCGCTATCAATATTGGTTGGATGGGAAGTTTTTTGAAGCAACAAACGATGCTGAGAAAGAGCCCTACACAATCGTGATCCCACCGCCAAACGTAACGGGTAAACTTCATCTAGGGCATGCTTGGGATACAACGTTACAAGACATTTTAACGCGTATGAAGCGCATGCAGGGCTATGACGTTCTATGGTTGCCTGGAATGGATCACGCCGGTATCGCTACGCAAGCAAAAGTAGAAGAAAAGCTTCGTCAAGAAGGAAAAAGCCGTTATGACTTAGGGCGTGAGAAGTTTGTAGAAGAAACGTGGAAGTGGAAAGAAGAATATGCCAGCTTTATTCGTCAGCAGTGGTCCAAGCTAGGCCTTGGCTTAGATTATTCTCGCGAGCGCTTTACGTTAGATGAAGGCTTATCAAAAGCCGTTCGTGAAGTATTTGTTAAGCTATATAAAAAAGGCTTAATCTACCGCGGTGAATATATTATCAACTGGGATCCAGCAACAAAAACAGCCCTGTCTGATATTGAGGTTATCTATAAGGATGTGCAAGGTGCATTTTACCATATGCGCTATCCGCTTGCCGACGGTTCTGGGCATATTGAAATTGCAACAACACGTCCGGAAACAATGCTAGGTGATACGGCAGTTGCTGTTCATCCTGAAGACGAACGCTATAAGCATTTAATTGGTAAAACAGTTAAGCTTCCGATTGTAGGTCGTGAAATTCCTATCGTTGGTGACGATTATGTAGACATGGAGTTTGGCTCAGGCGCTGTGAAGATTACACCTGCTCATGATCCAAACGACTTTGAAATTGGGAACCGCCACAATTTAGAACGCATTCTTGTGATGAATCAAGACGGTACAATGAACGACAAAGCAGGAAAATATGAAGGTATGGATCGCTTTGAATGTCGTAAACAAATCGTAAAAGATTTACAAGAAGATGGCATTTTATTTGAAATTGAAGATCACATGCACTCTGTAGGTCACAGTGAACGTAGTGGAGCTGTAGTCGAGCCTTACTTATCAACACAGTGGTTCGTGAAAATGCAGCCGCTGGCTGATCAGGCAGTTGAACTTCAAAAAGGCGAAGAAAAGGTTCAGTTTGTTCCAGATCGCTTTGAAAAAACGTACCTACACTGGATGGAGAATATTCGCGACTGGTGTATTTCACGTCAGCTTTGGTGGGGACACCGTATTCCAGCTTGGTATCATAAAGAAACTGGAGAAGTGCACGTTGATCATGAGCCTCCAGCAGATATTGAAAATTGGGAGCAAGATTCAGACGTACTTGATACGTGGTTTAGTTCAGCTTTATGGCCATTTTCAACGATGGGTTGGCCGGACGTGGAATCGATTGACTTCCAGCGCTACTATCCAACAAATGCGCTTGTAACGGGCTATGACATCATCTTCTTCTGGGTATCTCGCATGATTTTCCAAGGTCTTGAATTTACAGGCAAGCGTCCATTTGACGACGTATTAATTCACGGACTTGTACGTGACGAGCAAGGCCGTAAGATGAGTAAATCTCTTGGAAACGGTGTAGATCCGATGGAAGTGATTGAGAAGTACGGTGCCGATTCACTTCGCTACTTCTTATCAACGGGAAGTTCACCGGGACAAGATTTACGCTTTAGCTTTGAAAAGGTTGAAGCAACTTGGAACTTTGCTAATAAAATTTGGAATGCATCTCGCTTTGCATTAATGAATATGGATGGCATTACGTTTGAAGAACTTGATATGTCAGGTGAGAAATCAGTAGCGGATGAGTGGATTTTAACACGCTTAAATGAAACAATTGAAAGCGTAACGAAGCTAGCTGATAAATATGAGTTCGGCGAAGTAGGACGCGTGCTTTATAACTTTATATGGGATGACTTCTGCGACTGGTATATTGAAATGGCAAAGCTACCTCTATATGGAGAAGACGAAGCGGCTAAGAAAACAACTCGTTCAATCTTAGCGTATGTGTTAGACAACACAATGCGACTTTTACATCCATTTATGCCGTTTATTACCGAGGAAATTTGGCAAAGCTTGCCGCATGAAGGCGAATCAATTACGGTAGCGAAATGGCCAGAAGTACGCCCAGAGCTAACAAATAAAGAAGCGGCAAACGAAATGCGCTTACTTGTAGACATCATTCGTTCAGTGCGTAATATTCGTGCGGAAGTAAATACGCCAATGAGCAAGCAAGTACGCTTGTTCATTAAAGCAAAAGATGAAGCGATTCAAGCGCAGCTTGAGAAAAATCGTGCATACATCGAGAAATTCTGTAATCCAAGTGAGCTTGCAATTTCTACGGAAATCTCTTTAGACGAAAAAGCAATGACAGCTGTTGTAACAGGAGCTGAATTAATTCTACCTCTTGAAGGGTTAATTAACATTGAAGAGGAAATTGCGCGCCTTGAAAAAGAATACGATAAGCTGAATAAAGAAGTGGAGCGTGTTCAAAAGAAACTTGGAAATCAAGGTTTTATCGCAAAAGCACCGGCAAAAGTAGTAGAAGAAGAGCGCCAAAAAGAACAGGATTATGTTGAAAAACGTGAAGCTGTTCAAGCGCGTATTGTCGAATTGCGCGGGGAATAATAGAAAAAGAGGCTGGGACATAAGTAATTCAGCCAATGATAAACCTGAACGATTGAGAGTTTCTCACTTTTAATCGTTCAGGTTTTTTGTTGATTGTGAAAATAATGTTGGAAACAGGGTGGAATGGAGCGTAGGACACTCGACTCCTGCGGGAAAGAGAGGGAAAACGGAGATCCCGCAGCGCAGCGAGGAAGCTCAGGTTCCTCCCCGCGGAAAGCGAGTGGCCGTAGCGCAATGGAACGAACGTGTTGAGACAAACCAAAGAGATGGGAACAGCTAGTGTTCGTCTTTTAGAAGCAATCATTTTGTTATGTCCCAAACTCTTTTGTATACATAACGGAACCACAACCAGACTTTTAAGTTCATTCGATTTTTACTGTTGCATTCGCTATAATAATCATAATACAAAAAGAAGGGTGACCGTGATGATACAAACATATGATGAGGCCTTACAATGGATACATAATCGCTTACATTTTGGCATGAAGCCTGGCTTAGAGCGAATGAACTGGATGCTTGAACAGCTTGATTATCCCCATCAAAATATAAAAGCTATTCATATTGCGGGCACAAACGGAAAAGGCTCAACCGTTACGTATCTGCGCTATATGCTCCAAGAAGCAGGGTATGATGTAGGCACATTTACTTCTCCTTATATTGAAACATTTAATGAGCGAATTAGCATAAACGGAACGCCAATTTCAGATGAGGAAATGCTTCGCCTTGTACAAGAAGTTAAAGCAGTTGTAGAAAGAGTAGAAGAGACAGAATTTGGCGCTGCGACTGAGTTTGAAGTTATTACGCTCATGTTCTTTTTATATTTTGGCTACCATAACCGCGTTGATTATGTTCTTGTTGAAGCTGGACTTGGTGGTCGATACGATTCAACAAATGTCGTTGAACCACTGTTAACCATTATTACGAATATTGGCTTTGATCACATGGCTATTTTAGGGAATACGGTAGATAAGATTGCGTTTGAAAAAGCAGGCATCATTAAGCGAGGCGTGCCTTTAGTAACGGGTGTAGAACAAAAAGAAGCGATAGAAGTAATTGAAGGAATAGCTCGTGACCATGAGGCGTCGCTAGATCGTTTGGGCAGTGAGTTTACAATTGAAAGTTACAGTGCTTTAGAAAATGGCGAAGCCTTTACATTACAAACACCTATCCATACTTATGAGAACCTTGAACTTGGCATGTTTGGCTATCATCAAGTGAAAAACGCATCCTTAGCGGTTCGAGCTTTAGAGCTGTTAGGACAAAAAGGAGAACTACAGCTTTCTCAAGCTGATTTAGCAGAAGGGTTAAAAAAAGCACGCTGGAGTGGACGCTTTGAAAAAGTGAGTGATTCTCCACTAGTTATCATTGATGGTGCCCATAACCAAGAAGGTGTAAAAAGCCTACTAAGTACGCTGCGTCTTCACTATGAAGACAAGCAGATTCACATCATTTTTAGCTGCCTAAATGACAAGAGTGGTAAAGAAATGGTGAAAAGTTTAGAAGGTATTGCTGAAAGTATTACCTTTACATCGTTTGATTTTCCAAGAGCGAGAACAGGACAAGAGCTATATGAACTCAGTAAGCACCCTAGTAAAAAAGTGAATGAACAGTGGCAAGAAGCAATTGAACAAGCTCTTTTACACCATGCAAAACCAAATGACTTAATCGTCATTACAGGTTCACTTTACTTTATTTCAGAAGTTCGATCATTCTTATTACGCGCCTAAAAAGCAAGTCGTCACCGAACGGCTTGCTTTTTTATTTAAAATATTTCGTGAACGACACTGTGAATAAAGAACTATTTTTATTATAATGATGGTAAAATATACTAAAGAGATGAATAAAAGATACTATGACCAAAGTTATAGGTGAGTGGATAGGATTCTTTATTGCAATCTTGTTGTTCAGTACGTTCGTTCCTCTACAAGGACAAGCTGCAAGCAGTACTCCTGCTTTAAATGTGAACATAAGCCCGTCAAAAGAAGAGTTTTTAAAGCCTTTAGGTGCTGATGCACAGGGAGATTTAAATATTACGCTTAATCCAGAAGGAAAGCTTGATGATATTTCAAATGAGCTTAGAAAGCCTTTAGACGTGGTGTTTGTGCTTGATAAATCCGGATCGATGGGTCCTTTATATGGAAATAAGTTAGATGATGCTAAGAAAGCGATGAATGAAGCAGTTAAAGTTTTTCAAGCAAATCGTTTAGCGAATGATCGGTTTGGACTGGTAACTTTTGATACGGACGTAAAGGATGTTATTTCTTTAACCTCCGATCTTCAAGCCATTAATAAAAAGGTTCAAAGTATGACGGCTGATGGAGGAACAAACTATGCACAGTCACTTGAACGAGCAGGTGATATCTTAAAAGATTCAAAGAATGATAAATATATTATCTTTCTCACAGATGGATTTCCTACCCAAGCTCAGGAAGAAAAGTATTTTAACTTTTCCGGTAACGTTCGCAAATGTAACTCTTGGGGATATTGTAAGTATGACTATGTAAGGGTTAATAGTCATAAAACGGTATATTACAATGTATATACCAATGGTTCACAAGATGCGTATATACTAGATGATGATGGCTATAGAATATATGTTAATACATCTGGAACTCCACAATCGATTATTAAAAACTTGAGCACTAATCAAGCTCTCAGTCTAGCCAATCAAAAGGTCAAACTTTACTCTATAGGTTTTGGAACAAATCAAGAGTTAGACATGAACTATTTAACTAAGCTCTCAGAAACTACTGGCTCTAAAGCCTATCAAGGTGATACAAGCAACCTAAGCGATTTATTTCGAAGCATTACGACTGAAATTGGGCAATATGCAATGAAAGACGTGCAAGTGAAAGTGAAAATTCAGGGAAGCGGAACGTCGTTTCCTGGAAAAGTGAAGTTAGCCGATAATGCGAATGCGTATATGGACGGTGACTATGCGATGATTAATTTAAAAGACGTTCCGTATGTATTAGGTCAAACGCCTTCTGCGACATCGTATTCCCTACCCCTTACGTTTGATACTAAAGGAACGTATAATTTTTCAGACGTCTCGTTATCCTATAAAAATTTAAGCGGTAGTTCCATTTTGAAAAAGCACGATGCAGTAAAGGTTGAAATCAAGGATAAAATTGCTCCAACGTTTAAAGGAACGGTTGGTTTTTTAGATACAAACAAAGTAGGTCGGCTTATTAAAAAAGAAGATCGAAATAGCGAATCTAACCAATTTGATTTAATCTATACGCTTACACCTGATGCAACTTTAGAAAAAGCTGATCGAGGCACGCTGCAAACTATTAAACTAACGCAGATTCTTCCTGAAGGGATAACGGTTGTTAATCCGCCTTCAAACGTCAGCGTGAAAGGAAATCTCATTGAAGTAACGTTTACGGATATTCCCTATAACAATGGTTCGTTTAGCATTAACAAGCTAACGCAAACGATTAAACTTCAAGCAAATTGGGCAATGAATCAAACGTTCCAGAATCCAACTGTCTCGTATAATGACAGTAATGCAGGAGCAAGAAGCGTCATTTTAACAGCTCCAAAATTACCAATTATCGCGAAGGTTTTATTAGAAGATACCCTTGAGAAATATAGTGGGGATGCATATGGTAACATTGAAAAGATAACAAAAAATACCAATACGCTTATTCAAACAATTAAGCTAAAAGGTGGAGAACAAGAGTTAGCTCAGCCAATTAAGTCAATGGTATTTACAGGTGATAAAACAGCAATTGACGTAACGTATAGCAATGACACAAAAAAGCGGCTGAAGCTTGTTCCTTCGTTTGAAATAAGAGGTCAAGATTCAAACGAAGTGATTAAAAACGGTAGTGTGTCATCGGAAAAAGTAAAGTTCTCGTTAGTGGATTTAATTCCAGGAGAAGGTGTAACGTATGAATATAAGGTCAACAACGGTAGTTGGACAACCTTTCAACAAAAAGATGAAGTTACCGTTGATAAAGTAGGAGAAGTAACGATTAAAGTTCGTGCAACGGGTGGTTTTGCAAAAGCTAATCAAGAGGTTACTCAGACAGTAACTATTCGGAAGTTAGTTGACAATATTAATGTTGATCCAGCTAGCGTGACGCTGTTTGTTGGTGAAAAAATAACGTTAAATGCATCTGTTTCACCAGCGGATGCCACGAATAAAGATGTTAAATGGATGATTTCTGATACGGGGATTGTTAAAAAAGATATACTCGTAACGGGTTCATCTAAATATGGAATTATTGGTGTGGCACCAGGAAATACGACTGTTGTAGTAGAATCAGTAGACGGAGCTGTGAAAAAGGAAGTTCCAGTACAAGTGCTTGATGATTTTAAATTTAAATATCCTTCGATTATGATGGAACCAGGAGAAGAGCGCAATATAAAAGATTTACTTGTTTATCGTAATGGTGGGCTTTTAGATACGCTACTAAATCGTCAGGTGATTGAAAGTATTGTTACTGAGCCAAAGGATAACCCGTCATTTAGCATTGTATCTAAAGATAACAGCATGTTTATTGTGGCCAAAAAAGTAGGATATGGATCTGTGGTGGCAACTGGAGCAAAAGTGAAACAAGACGGAACAAGGGTTAGCTCTAGTATGATCGTTATCGTGAAAAAAAGACAAGGAACAGATGGATCTGGGGCGAAGTGGTGAGTGAAAGCCGTGATGCTAAGCATCGCGGCTTTTTGCTGTTCAAAGTATTGTCACTTTAATCAATGGGAAAACTGATATATAATTGACATGAATCCAAACGTAAGGAGATTGTGAAAATGAGTAAGGAAAATGAGAAAATAGTGCCGACTAGTAATAAAAACTATACGGGCATTATCTTAACGGTTTCATTAATTGCAAACGCAATTATCTTAGCACTGTTCTTTTCACCAATCGGTTATCAAGGAGAGGTTCACTTTGATTTAACAATCTTTCCGCGATTAAATGCAATATTAAACAGCTTTACTTTTATCTTTCTTGTAGCGGCACTAGTATCAATTTTAAAGAAAAACATTAAAGCTCATAAAGGGTTTATTTTAGCGGCATTTTCTTCGACACTATTGTTCCTTGTTTTCTATTTGACGTTTCACTATATGTCAACAGAAACAGCAACGTTTGGTGGAGAAGGAATTATTCGCCCAATCTATTTCTTTATTTTAATTACTCATAGCTTCTTAGCGGCCGTAGTTGTTCCACTTGCGCTGTTCTCAACGGTTTGGGGTTGGACGATGCAAGTAACTAAGCATAAAAAAATCGTTCGTTGGACAATGCCGATTTGGCTATATGTAAGCTTTACAGGTGTGCTTGTATACCTATTTATGGCACCTTATTATTAAAAAAATCTTCTCCTGACGGAGAAGATTTTTTTAATTTCGCGGTTGAATGGTTGCTTCTGGTATTACTTGAAGCGTATCAACAAGCGGTAGAGATTCAAGCTTTGTTAATAAGACGCTGCGGTCATAAAGAACGTTAAAGCGAGAATACTTTCCTACTTGTGAGGTACTAGATCGGTCGATGTCTTTTTCAGTTTCTACGTTACCTCTCACAGCATTAACCGTCAGCGGTCCCTGAGAGAAAATTCCACCGTCGATGGCAAACAGTGAGCCTACGCCGTAAAGCTCAGCTGAAGATTCCGTATAGAAAAAGCCTTGTAACAGCGAGAATACATCTTGCTGTTGATCTTTTAAGTTTTTGAAATTGACTCTTTGTTCTTCTTCGTCATTAAACGTTGTAAACTCATTAATTCGGTTTAAATTAATAGGACCTTTAGCAAGTAAAATCAGCATTCCTTTTTTTCCTTCATTACTATAATTAAAGCCTTCAATACTAACATTGGTAATTTTAACCTCTCCACCTGTATAGACAATGGAATCAAACATCCCAATTTCCTTTTCGGCGGTTGAAACATCCGTATTACCTGTAATCGTCAAATTGTTTTTTACCACAATATTCTTTGTTAATTCAAAAGTGCTGTTTAAAGGTTTCAAGGTTAAATTGTTACCCACAAACAATGGATGATCTAACGAAATGTCATCGTTTGTATCGATGAGTAAGCTTCCACCTAGGCAATAAGGTGAAGCTCTATGATTTTGTCATTTATCTACGCCAGTTTTCAACGCTTTTAAAGGCGGGAGTGACGGTTGTAGAGTCGATGCGTATCTTATCTGCTCAAACCGAAAGTAAACTACTACAGCGAGCGCTTGTACAAATTGAAGAAGAAATTCGGGAAGGAAATGCGCTATCCTCGGCTTGTGCGAAATTTCCTCATGCGTTTCCAAGCATGTTTATTAACATGGTTAAAGCAGGTGAAGTAGCCGGTAATCTCGATGAAACGCTTGAACGCCTAGCCGATTATTTTGAAAAGCAGCACCGCACGCGACAAAAGATTATCTCAGCACTGGCTTATCCAGCAGCGGTGGGCGTCGTGGCCATTGCCGTCGTCATTTTCTTGCTTGTATCCGTTGTGCCAATGTTTGTAGATATGTTCAAAGATTTCGGAGCTAAGCTTCCAGCCATTACGAAGTTTGTATTGGCTTCAAGTGAATTTATGCAAAAATTTTGGTGGGTAATTGTTGGTTTATCTAGCATCATTGCAGTAGGACTTTCACTTTTATATAAGCGCCCACAAACAAAGTATTATTTAGACTATGCCATGTTAAAGCTTCCCGTATTTGGACCGATGCTGCAAAAAGCGGCTATCGCTCGGTTTACGCGAACGCTAAGCTCGCTGTTTTCAAGCTCCGTGCCAATTTTACAAGCCATTCACACCGTTGAAGGCGTTATTGGGAACGAAGTTGTATCTCAAGTATTAAAAAAAGCGCGAACATCTCTTGAAAAAGGAGCTTCCCTTACCGAACCGATGGAAAAACACTGGGTATTTCCACCGCTTGTGACGCGCATGATTTTAGTTGGTGAAGAAACGGGTGCACTCGATACGATGTTAAGCAAAGTGGCAGATTTCTACGAAGCGGAAGTTGAAACGACAACGGATCGGTTAAAGTCTCTCATCGAACCGTTAATGATCGTCTTACTAGCTGCACTTGTAGGGACAATTGTACTAGCGATTATGGTGCCGATGTTTGATTTATTTAATCATGTTGATTCATACTAAAACTATTTTCATATTTTGTAAATTATTGTATAATAAAAAATGAATAAAATGACCTATAAATCCATTGTGTGATTTCAATCGGGATAAGAAATCAGCATGATAGGAACAAATGAAATCTTCATTTACCATAACGTTTGCAGCTTGGTATTTTCTTTACTTTTTTACTAGTTATAAAGTATGAGGGTTTATGGTCCTGATTCTGCTGATTTTTTACATATTCAACAGAATAGAGAACAGAATGTAGTACAAGCACAAAAGCTTAATGCTCATCGGTTCCATTTTCAAGTCAAACGGTGGATTTATGCAAAATGTACAAAGGAAAAGGAGAGAAACACATGATGAAAAAGTTCTTGAAAAATGAAAAAGGATTAACGCTTATCGAGCTACTAGCCGTAATCGTTATCCTGGGTATCATCGCAGCGATTGCAATTCCAAGTATTGGTGGGATTATTCAGAAGTCTCGTGAGGATGCGGTGAAGGCTGATGCATTGCAAGCTATTAACTCAGCTAAAGTATATATGTCTTCTAATACAACGTCTACTGGGGGAAGTACTACTACTATAACAAGTACACAATTAGAGCCTTATTTAGATGTGGAAAATGAAGATTTTACCGTTACAAATGTTATCTATGACGGTTCTGATTATAAGTTTAATGGGACTGGTAAAGCTGGGAGTGTGACACTTACATTTACCAATGCAACTACAAAACAAATTAAAGCAGATAATAAGAAAGATACAAGAGTAATAGGTGATTCTGGAACAAATTCAACTGCGGATTCCAAACAATAACTATTATAATGTATATTTTATTTGAGCTTTATATTCTAACCCTAGGTCTCATCCTAGGCTCCTTCTACAACGTAGTCGGCTTACGCATTCCGGCCAGGGAGTCAATTGTGAGGCCACGGTCTAGCTGCCCGAGCTGTCAGCGCGTTTTAACAGCTCGCGAGCTGGTGCCGGTGCTGTCGTATTTGATTCAAAAAGGGAAGTGCCGCAGCTGCGGGACGTCGATTTCAATTAAATATCCGATGGTGGAACTTTTGACAGGCATACTATTCGTCCTGTCATTTCGTTTATATGGCTTTCAGTGGGAAACGCTTGTTGCGTGGACTCTTGTATCGCTTCTGATGATTGTGGTGGTATCCGATTTGGCGTATATGCTCATTCCGGATAAAGTGCTGCTGTTTTTCTTGCCGGTTGTAGTCGTTCTTAGACTGTTTGTTCCGCTCGACCCTTGGTGGGATATGTTTCTAGGTGCTGCAGCTGGCTTTGGACTGCTCCTTTTAATTGCTCTCGTTAGCAAAGGTGGCATGGGCGGAGGCGATATTAAGCTATACGGAGTGCTTGGGCTTGTGCTCGGATTTAAGCTCGTGCTCTTGTCCTTCTTTTTAGCCGCGGTAATCGGTGCAATTGTTGGAATATTTGGTATGATAGTAGGGAAAGTCCAACGCGGAAAACCAATGCCATTTGGCCCATCGATTGCAGGAGGAACGCTTGTTGCATATTTTTATGGTGATTTTCTGATAAACTGGTACTTTACATTTTTAATTTAGCAGGTGAACAACCATGGCCTTACGACTTCCGTCAATGAAAAGTAAAATAGGCAATTTGATTATTAAAGACCATGTCATTCGATATATTGAAGTGAAACAAGCAAGTCCGGTTGTTATTTCGAAACAGCATGAGCGTCATTTACCTCATGGCTTAATTCAGCAGGGGAAAATTGTGGATGAAGAGTCGCTGCTGTTTATTTTAGATGAATGCGTGAGAGATTGGAAAATTAAAAAGATGAAAGTGCGCTTTATTGTTCCGGATAACCAGGTGGTTATCCGGCAGCAGCAGCTTCCAGAGCACGTGAAGGAAGAGGAGATTCGAACGTATTTGTTTATGGAACTTGGCGCTACGATTCATTTGCCGTTTGAAGAAGCTATTTTTGACTACGTTATTCATCAAAAAACAGAAAAGCAAACGGAAATCACGCTTTTTGCTGCGCGAGAAGATACGGTTGTTAGCTATATGGAACTGATGAAAAAAGCGAAGTTAAAGCCGGTCGTTGCGGACTTGTCTTCGCTTAGTACATACCGACTTTTCTTCCAGGCTGACCTCGTTCGCTCTCAGGCGCACTATATGGTTTTGCAAGTGGATTCGTTTAGCATGAATGCCAGCTTATTTGCGAACCATCGTCCCGTCTTTATGCGCCATATGTCAGTTGGAGAGTACTGTAACGGCTGGACGGTGGAGCAAGAAGGAGACAAAACTTCTCTGCAGTTTTATGGTGACAAACATGAGCAAATACAAGCATTCTATGAAGCTATTCAAGAGCTAGAGCGAATCGTTAGCTTTTATCAATTTTCTATTAATAAAGGTGAACAACTCATCTCCAAAGTTTTTGTGACCGGTGACCATCCCTATATTCATGAGTTAATGGAGCAAATGCAAGAAGCTGTTAGCATTCCATTTGAAGTGATTAACCATGGAATGAGTCGTCAAGAGTTGATAGACGACGTGAAGCCCAGCTTTCATTTGCCGCTTGGCTTGGCACTGAAAGAGGTGAGATGATGCTTGTTGAAATTAATCTCTTGCCCCAAAAAGAACGTGGAAATAAGCCGTTTGTTTGGGGGCTAGTTACCATTGCTGCGCTAGTGCTGTTGGTGGGGAGCTTTATCATTTGGGAGTATTTTAGTTTAGTAGAAAAAGAGCAGTCAGCAACGATAGCGATTCAAGAAGTACAGGTAGACCAAGCTGTCAAAAAAGCGTAGCTTCAAAAAAGCAACGACGGCAAGGAAGTTGAAGAGCTTGTTTCAGCGATTGAATGGGCGCAGAGCTACCTGATGAAAACTGTTCCAATTATCAAAGAGTTTACGGCTGCGCTCCCTGACCGAGGCTTTCTTAAACGATTTGCGTACAGTGCAGAAAACGAGACGGTAGAAATTCAAATTCAATTCGACGAACAGCGCCAGAGCTCCTATTATTTAAGCCGATTAAAAAATGATGTATCGATTGTAAAAGATGCGCAGGTGTTAACGGTGGAAGCTGAAAAAAGTGAAAAAGAGAACGAAGATAAAACGATTCAAAGTGAAGAAAGCATTATTCCGCGCTATGTTGCAACGTATAGTGTTCAGATTGATCGAAAAGCAGTAGGCAACCTTGTTAAGAAAGAAAAAGAAAAGGAGGACCAATGATGATGGGACTATCCAACAAACAGTGGATTATCGGTGCCTCAACTTTTGTTGTTATGGCATCCCTCCTTGTGATTTTATATTTTCAGTTTTTATCACCGTTAAAAACAAATGTTCAGACGCTTGAAGAGGAGCTTGAAGCGGAACAGAGAATTTTAAAATCGTTGAATGAAAGCGGGGCAAATAAGCCGAAAGCCTTTTTAAAAAGCAGCGTGGAGCTACAAAAACAAGTACCCGTACAGCCGTTTACCGAACAGTTTATGCTCGAACTGCAAAAAGCTGAAGTGGTGTCCGATAGCGTCATTGATGAGATGAATTTTGCTGATGGAGAAGGGATTTCTTCACCTGCAGGCGAACAAAGCGCTGAGGATGAAGCGCAGCCTGCTGAAGGGGCTGTCACTCCGGCAGGCTTACAGCAGACCAAAGTCACCGTCACGGTAGAATCGAAGCGATATGATGACCTCTTGACATTTTTACAGACGATGGAGTCTTCAAAGCGCATCACTCAAGTCGAAGCGATTACATTTGATGGACCACAGGATGCAAAGACCATTTCTAATGTAGAAGACCCCGTGCTGCGATATGAGCTAATGCTATCAACATTTTATTACCCTTCGTTAGAGAATTTACGTGATAAAATCCCAGCAATCGACATACCAGAAGCGGGAAACAAAGCTGATCCATTTCAAACGTTAGGTAATCATTAATGAAGTTGATACATAAAGATGAACGAGGACTGATGCTGACGGTTCATTTGTAGAGATTCGCTTTGAAGATAATCGCTTAAATTACTATGTTTGCCTAAAGAGTGATACAAAAGTACTTTGCCAAGAGGACGGAGTAGGGATTTTGTCATCGGAGCTTGCGGTCGACAAAATTAAAAATCGTGTAATAAAATAGCGAAACCTTTTATAACAAGACGACAAATGTCTTGTTATTTTTTTTGTCGTCTATGATAGCATGGTAAAAAGTGTATGTGTTAGGTAGCAAAAGGTGGTGAAAAGGTGGACAAGCAAAATCCAAAAGTTACGGTCAAAATTAATGGTAGAGAAAAGAACATAAAAGATACGGATACGCCTAAGGAAAAGGAAGAAGAGGTAGTGTGGGTTCTTCCGGAAAAAGTCGAGGTGTCTGAGCGCAAAGTCGTTTCAATTGAAGAAGTGCGCAACGAAAAGAAAAAACAGCCGAAAAAACTGAAAGAGCAAGTGGGGAAAATATCCATCAAGAAATCATCGTTTTCAGCAGTGAGGAAATTTATTGTGATTGTAGGACTAGCGGTTACCGTTGGCGTCGGGTTTGGAATGTTTGGTTTAAATACGATTACAAATGATAAGCAGCCGTCTCCAGTCAGTCAGAGCCCATCCGCAGTTGCGGTTAACTCCGCAGTGACCGATCATTCGGAGCAAACAAAAGCGACTGAAAAAGAACTGAAAGAAGACGCAAAGCCTGGGGCAACGGCCACGGTTGATGCTTTCTCAATCTATATTGTACAAGCAGGTGTTTTCTCTTCAAAAGAAGCGGCAGCAAAAGCAAAAGAAAGTCTAAGCGGAGAAAGCGTTGTGTTTGGTCAAAGCAATGCCTATACCATTGTCGTAGGTGCTAGTACGAGTGAAGCAAAGGCTAAAGAACTGAGCGATGCCTATAAAAAAAGTGGTGAAGACGCCTATGTAAAATCATATGAGATGAAAGGTGCTGCTCAGCTGGCAGAAAGTGACGAAAAAGTGATGTCCACGCTTCAACCATTTATGGCCAATGTGATGGATCAAGTGGGAAAAGTAGTGGAAGGAAACAAAGCGTCAAGCGTGAGTGAAGTTAAGAAAGAACTGGATAAAATCCAAGAGCAAACGGATAATAAAGAGATAGGAAAGCTAATTAAAACGCTAGAACAATCGGTTTCCTCTCTTGAGTCATTTAATCAGTCTAGTAAAAAAAGCGATGGTGATCAAGCGACAAAGTATATGCTAACGTCCCTTGTTCAGTATCAGCAAATTATTAAAAAGTAAATCAGGTGGCGCTTGCTACCTGATTTGTTTATTGTAAAAAATAGTTAATCTTGTTAAAATTGAGATGTGTTCTTTTTTTCAAATATTCGAAGTGTAAAGGTTGAGATTAATGAACAAAGAATTAATATTAGCCTCTGGCTCTCCTCGTCGTAAAGAACTGCTACAGCAGCTTCACATTCCTTTTTCCGTACATGTAAGCAACGTTGATGAAAAAGTTAATCACAACTATTCACCGTCTGAAGTGGTGATGGACTTAGCGTTGCAAAAAGCGTCTGATGTTGCAACACTGTATCCGAATCATATTGTGCTAGGATCCGATACGGTTGTTGTGTACAAAGACAGTATTTTAGGAAAGCCAGCTAGCGAAGCAGAAGCAGTTAAAACTTTAGAGATGCTTTCAGGAAAAAAACATCAAGTGCTCACAGGAGTGGCTCTTGTGGAAGGTGAGCAAGTTCAGACATTTTATGAAAAAACAGATGTTGAATTTTGGCCGTTAACAGTAGATGAAATTACGCAGTACGTTCGAACGGGTGAGCCAATGGACAAGGCGGGCTCGTACGGTATACAAGGCCTAGGAGCTATGTTTGTCAAAAGCATTCAAGGTGATTACTTCTCTGTTGTTGGTCTGCCATTGTCTCGCACAATAAGAGAACTGAGAAAGCGTGGTTTTGTCTACTCCATTTGAGGAGGGAAACCATTTGATGAATGAGTCATTGATAATGAAAGATTTTCCATATGAAGAAAGACCAAGGGAGCGCCTCATGCTAAAAGGTGCTTCCAGTTTATCAAATCACGAGCTTATCTCTATCCTGCTTCGAACAGGAACGAAAGAAGAATCCGTTCTTCAACTTGCCAACCGAATCCTTCGCTATTTTGATGGATTGGAGCTATTGCAAAATGCAACGCTGGATGAAATGGTAAGAATGAAGGGGATTGGACAAGCAAAAGCAGTTCACCTTATTGCTGCGATTGAACTCGGAAAGCGAATGGCTCAGGTGAAACCAGGAGTAAAGTATGCTATTCGAAGCCCAGAAGATGGAGCAAATTACGTAATGGAAGAAATGCGTACATTACTTCAAGAGCATTTTGTCTGTCTTTACTTAAATACGAAAAATCAGGTTCTTCATAAACAAACCATTTTTATTGGTAGCCTCAATTCATCGATTGTACACCCCCGTGAAGTCTTTAAAGAAGCTTTCCGTCGCTCGGCAGCCTCTATTATTTGTGTACACAATCACCGGAGAAAGGATATGTTTCTTTTATATTAAACCTCTGATATATTAGGTAATAACTAAAAAAATTAGGTAATACCTAAAATGCGAGGTTATCAAATGGGGAAACAACCTTTTTTATCAGTGATCAGCAATAAACAAGAATTACACTATCCTTCATATGAAGAATCGAGAGAATACCAAGCAAAGTTAATTGGGCTATGGGAACAGCAACAACGTGTTCTAGGATATACAGAACATACTATAGCTCTTGGAACAAAGTGTTTAAATGAATTCTTAGATGTGTCAAATAAGTTCATATGGGAAGTTACAATGTCGGATGCGGATCAGTTTTATCTAGGATTGGTTGGAAGAGGACTGGCATATTCAACTAGGAGGAAATACCAATCCACTATCTCTACATTTTTAGAGTATTTAAAGACAAGGCATGGGCATGAAATTTGGGAGAGATATAGAGTACAAGTTCCTAACTTATTAGATAAATTTAACCGTTACTATCATAGAAAAGATGATCATAATGGTCAGGTAATACCTCCAAAACCAGAATTACTTGATAGGTTTTGGAATGGGTTGAAGGAAGAAATGAAAACAGCTAGAAAATATTCCACTGTAGCGAGAGACTATACCCTTTTTAGGATGTTAGAATTAACAGGTTTAAGAACTCACGAAATAATTATGATGGACGTAAAAGATTGTAGGTTTGACTTAGGGGAAAAAGGTAAAATTCATGTCCGTTTTGGAAAGGGATCTAAGGGGTCAGGATTTAAGCGACGATGGGTACCGATGTTGGATGATGTAGATTTACTCCTGAAATGGTACTTAGAAAAAATTAGGCCTCTTTTCACTAATGAAACTGTAGGACCTTTATTCTTATCAGAAGGTGGAGTAAGGCTAAATAAACACACAGCACGAAAGAGTTTAGCGAGAAGGCAAGAAAAGATGGGTTTTACTAAAGAAGAGATTTTTAGTCCTCATCAATTACGTCACTCATTCGCAACTCGTCAGACAGAACTTGGTGTTGACTTATTAACGCTAAAGGAACTGTTAGGTCACGCAGATGTCGCAACGACATTCAATTACTCTAATCCTGGTTCAGACCATCTGGAGAAAAGAGTGAGGATGGCTCAAGAAAAGTGGCGAAATCAATTATTAAACTTTAACAAAAAGGGTGAATGAATTGGCAATTGAATGGAGATTAAGAAAAGTCATGGCCGATAATGGAATATGGTCTGGGGCTGAATTGGGTAGGCTTTTGGAGGATAAGGCAGGTTATAAACTATCTCCTCCCTCTATAAGCGCTTTATTAACTAGTGAGCCTAAGCAAGTAAAAACCCAAACAATGGATGCGCTTTGTACTGCACTAGAATGTACTCCAAATGATTTATGGAAACACACTCCTACACCTGCGAAAAAACTTGAAAGACCAACGAATAATAAGTTGGCAAAGGCGGTTAATGAATCTATTTCTAAAGATAAACTTCCACCAATATAGGAGAATGATGAACAATTTTAATTGCTTATTTTGTGAAAGAAAACTAAATAAATCAGAAATTAATAAAAAAGCAACCGTCTGTCATAATTGTTTAAGTAAAGCTCGTGTAGAGAGGGTTCAAACCGAAGGTTTTCTTAAAGAAAATTTCAAAAAAACATGGAGTGCAACACTATTTAAAAAATATGTTTTGTATTTAAAAGAACTAGGTATTGGTGTGGAAACAATTCGTAAGAACACAAGTAAGGTGTTACAGGTTTTACAAGCAGCTGAAAATGAGCTTTTAAGGCCTTCTGATATTAATGAAGGTTGGTTGGTATCTACATTAGAAAAAATCTCTAATCCAAAGGGAATTAAATCAAGTCTATTTAATTTTTTAATTAAGGAAGGCTATTTAAGCTTTAACGCAGATGAGGGTATTATTACTAGCATTAGAGAGCTTTTAAAGCAAGTCCCAAAAGGATTTATACGTCTATTGGAGATATATTTCAATGAAAGAATGGAGCTTAGGAATAGGCAAATAAAGTTTAATGCGAGGAATCCATTATCCCTCTTAACAGTAAAGACTGACATGGAAATATTCGTAAGACTAGTCCGATGGTTTCAAATGAACTGTAAACATATAGAATCTTGGGATACTGTTCAACAAGAAGATGTTCATGATTTTCTTTTAAGTTTAACACCTAAGCACCGTGAGATTGTGAGGAAAGATTTATTAGTTCTTTTCAAGTTAGCCAAAAGAAAAAGAATAATAACCCATATACCAATCTTGGACATAAAATCAAGGGAGCTTCCTCCAACTATCGAGCCCTTATCCTTCGATGAGCAAGTAAGAGTGGCTAAAGTAATAAAAAGTCGCCTTTATGAACAACCATTAGAGTGTTTATTGACAACCCTATGTTTTTATCATGGGTTATCTTCATCACATATTAGCAACATAAAAATAAGTGACATAAACGTTGATTTGAAGGTAATTTACCTTAATGAGAGATCTCCTGTTTATTTATCTAATGATGAACTGGTATTAATAATTGAGTACCTTAAACAAAGATCAAACATAAAAAACGTAAAGAATAAGCCTTATTTAATTGTAAGTTCGAGCTCATCAGAAGTATATCAGGATCGTCCAATCAAAGCCCACTTCATAGCAAGAAAGGTAAAGGCTTTTTGTGGTTTTACACCCAAATCTTTAAGAATTACTTGTTTTAATACGATAGCTAGTCATTTTGGACCTCAACTACTTGTAGAAGGATTCGGTTTATCTTTAACACAAGCTTCAAGATATGGGAAGTTAGAGGACTATCTTATTGAAGAACAAATTCAATCTGAAAGGGAATATTTAAATAAATAAACAATTCAAAAGGATGGTTCTGAATGAGAAGAGTTGAAGTGAAGCCGTATAACGAGCAGTGGCTTTCGATGTTTGAAGAAGAAGCTAATAAATTGCTTGAAATTTTTGGTTCCGAAATCATTGAAATCCATCATATCGGCAGTACGTCTGTAAACGGCCTAATGGCAAAGCCTATCATCGACATAATGCCTATTGTTAGAGACATTAATCGGATCGATGAGTTTAACACAGCAATGGTCGCCATTGGTTATGAACCAAAGGGAGAAAACGGGATAACTAGACGTAGATACTTCCAAAAAGGAGGAGATAATCGAACTCACCATGTCCACATTTATGAGTTGGGCAATCCTGAAATTGAGCGTCATATTGCATTTCGGGATTACTTGCGGGTACATCCATATGATGCAAAAAAGTATGGGGACTTAAAAGATGCATTATCTCAACGTTTTCCCTACAACATTGAATCGTATATCAAAGGGAAGGAAAAGCTGGCATTGGAGATTGAACGAAAAGCATTAGAGTGGTATCGGAGTTCAAGAGGATAATTAGATTATTTCACTAACAAGAAGCTAAAAACGGTACTTGTAATTACTAGTAGTATAATAAAAAATCATTAATGGAGGAAGTCTATGAAATTTGTACTTATATTTGGTCCGCAAGCAGTTGGTAAAATGACAGTAGGGCAAGAGTTAGCTAAAGTAACTGGATTGAAACTATTTCATAACCATATGACCATTGAATTACTTGAGCCCTTATTCAGCTTTAGTTCGGAAATGTGGAGGTTGTCAACTTTATTTAGAAAAGAAATATTCAAGGCAGTGGCTAAGAGTGAACTGGAAGGTTTGATCTTTACATATGTGTGGGCTTTTGATCAACAAGAGGATTGGGACTTCGTAGACCAGACATGTGAAATCTTTGAATCCGAGGGTGCCACTATTTATTTTGTGGAATTAGAAGCCGATATGGACGAGAGGCTGGAACGAAATAAAAGTCCGCATCGACTTGAGCATAAACCTACCAAAAGAAACGTTGATTGGTCGGAGAATGAACTAAGGGAATCAATGGAAAAATACAGATTGAACTCCCATAAAGATGAAATTAAAAATGAGAACTACATAAAAATTAATAATACAAATTTGAGTGCTGCAGAAGTAGCTGAAATAGTGTCAAAAAGGTTTGAATTATAAAATCACGTGAATGATCTTCAATTATAAGGCGTGATTGCCGAAAAGCCCATCAATTTAAATGAATTTATTATTCTTTAACAGATCAATAACTGATACAGGCGTCTTTTAGGTATCGCCGAACCTTTCTTAATCAAACATGTCCTTTTCCATCCTTCCGGAGACCCTACACCTAGTCGAGAAGATATCGATGTGACTAAACGCTTACAAGAGTGTGGATTAATCATTGGTATTGAACTTTTAGACCATTTAATTATCGGGGATCGAAAATATATTAGCTTAAAAGAAAAAGGATATATGTAATGCTATGCTTTTTAATTTCCTTGAGTTATAATAGTAGTCATGATTTTAAATGACAAGTTCTTTACAATCATCGGTTATTAATAGACAAAGTATGAAAATATATCATACAATATTTGGCGTTGACATCTATAAAAGAAGTATAGAAAATAAAAAATGTTAATAATGAAATGGTGAAATCGACTGAGAGGGTTTAGCCTTTGCATTTCGGTAAGAGAAAGGAAGAGACACATGTTTGGAATCGGTACTAGAGACCTTGGAATAGATTTAGGTACTGCAAATACACTTGTTTATGTTAAAGGAAAAGGAATCGTTGTACGTGAACCGTCAGTTGTAGCATTACAAACAGATACAAAGCAAATCGTAGCGGTTGGTAATGATGCAAAAAATATGATTGGTCGTACACCTGGAAATGTTGTAGCACTTCGTCCTATGAAAGATGGAGTAATTGCAGATTATGAAACAACAGCAACAATGATGAAATATTACATCAAACAAGCGCAAAAGACAAAAAGTTTGTTTGCTGGCAAGCCTTATGTAATGGTATGCGTACCATCGGGAATTACGGCTGTTGAGAAGCGCGCAGTCATTGACGCAACTCGTCAAGCAGGCGCTCGTGATGCTTATACAATTGAAGAGCCATTCGCAGCAGCAATCGGTGCGAATTTACCTGTTTGGGAACCAACAGGAAGCATGGTTGTTGATATCGGTGGCGGTACCACAGAAGTAGCCATTATCTCACTAGGTGGTATTGTAACATGTCAGTCAATCCGTATTGCCGGAGACGAAATGGATGAAGCAATCATCCAATATATTCGCAAAAATTACAATCTTATGATTGGTGAACGTACGTCAGAAGCGTTAAAAGTGGAAATTGGTTCAGCAGGTATCCCTGAAGGAATCGACAACATGGAAATTCGTGGACGTGACTTATTAACTGGATTACCAAAAACAATTGAGATTTCAGCAGAAGAGATTGCTGATGCGCTGAAAGATACGGTTTCAGCAATTGTTGATTCAGTAAAAGGTACGCTTGAAAAAACACCACCAGAACTAGCGGCAGATATTATGGATCGCGGAATTGTATTAACAGGCGGTGGCGCTTTACTGCGTAATTTAGATCGTGTAATTAGTGAAGAAACAAATATGCCTGTTGTCATTGCAGAAGATCCGTTAGACTGCGTAGCAATTGGAACAGGAAAAGCATTAGATAATATTGATTTATTCAAAAATCGTACAAGCGATTCGTATCGCTAAACAGTAAGAGGTGTAAATCGTGCCACAGTTTTTTTTAAATAAGCGTCTAGTTATTTTGTTAGTTAGTATTATTGTATTAGTGGCATTGATTGGTTTTTCGTTAAATGGTCGTAAAGATGTAACGTGGCCTGAACAGTTTGTGAAAGACACGGTCGGTCTTGTTCAGGCTACATTTCACCAACCCGCACAGTATGTAGCGGGTTTCTTTGAAAATGTAGGTGACCTAAAGCGTACATATGAAGAAAATGAAGTGCTAAAAGCACGTCTTGATGAGCGTATGCAATTAGAAGCGAAAGTAAGTGAGCTAGAAACAGAAAATGATAAGCTGCGTGAACAAATGGATAAAGAAAGCGACCTCAAAGCTTACGATCCAATTGAAGCAACGGTTATCGCTCGAAACCCAGACCGTTGGCATGACGTTATTGCCATTGATAAAGGAAAAGTTCACAATGTTGAAGAAAACATGGCCGTGATTACGCCAGGTGGACTAATTGGGAAGGTGAAACATGCTTCTCAGTTTACTTCAACGGTTCAATTAATTAGCTCATCCGATCGCACCAACCGCGTATCGGCTAAGATTCAAGCGGAAAAACCTGTGTACGGTTTAATTGAAGGATACGACGAAGAAGAACAAGCTCTTTTATTAAGACGAATTCCATTTGATGCTGAAATTAAAGAAAAACAAAAAGTTGTTACCTCTGGCCTTGGAGGCGAAGATGGTGTATTTCCAAGCGGACTTGTTATTGGAGAAATTACGAAGATTGAGCCTGATGAGTACGGTTTAACACAAAAAGCATACATTAAGCCATCAACGGACTTATACGATCTTGATCATGTTATGGTCGCTAAAAGAAGTACAGTGATGTCTGAAGACAGCTTAGAAGCAGAGGAGGAAGAGTGATGAAACGCTTCCTCTTACCTTTCATAATTCTAGTTATTTTTATGTTAGAAAGCATTTTTGTGAACTTTGTTGCGATGCAGCCAGCTTTTCGAGACTGGCTTTTATCGCCGCGCTTTGTTTTAATTGCGCTCGTATTTATGACCATCTATATTAATCGCAAGCAGGCGATGATTTTTGGGATTGTTTTTGGATTTTTATATGATATTGCCTTTACGGACGTACTGGGTATTTATGCACTTGGCTTACCAGCCGTTTGCTATATCGTGTCACAGCTTATAAAGATTTGGCAAAACAATTTGTTAGTGGTGCTTTTAATTTGTTTGATCGCAGTTGCCATTATTGAGTTTTATGTATATGGCATTAATACAATTATCGGGGTATCGGATATGCTAATGGGGCGTTTCTTAGCCGAACGATTTTATGCAACTCTGATTTTAAATGCAATTTTTACGGTGATTTTTGCGCTACCTCTACAAAAGTGTTTTCAATATTTTTCACTGTTTTATGCAAAGGAACGATAATACTTCAAAAAAAGTCAATTTTCTAGTTCCAAATTCGTAGAAATGTTGTGATTCTGCGAGTGAAAAAAAGGAATTGGTAAGTCTCTGTCGAAATTATATATTCGTTGAGGTGAGCGTCTTGAATAAACAAAAGCAACAAAATATAACTATTAAAGGAACGAAAGATGGACTAACGCTCCATCTCAATGACGCATGTTCGTTCGAGGAGCTATTAGCTGAACTACAGACGAAGCTTTTGACGAATAAACATGGAGATGACGAGCAGCATGTCACCGTATATGTAAAAGTTGGAAATCGTTTTATGACTGAAGACCAGGAAAACGAGTTAAAGGCGCTCATCGAGAAGAATCGACACTTAGTAGTCAAAAAAATCGATAGTAACGTCATTTTAAAACAGGATGCATTACGGGTAAAAGAAGAAGAAGAATTAGTTTCTGTTGCAAAAGTTGTTCGCTCAGGACAAGTACTTCACGTCGAAGGAGACTTATTGTTAATCGGCGACGTCAATCCTGGAGGAACCATTGTAGCAGGGGGAAATCTTTTTATATTAGGTGCTTTAAAAGGAATTGCTCATGCAGGGTATCGTGGTAATAAAACAGCGGTTATTGCAGCTTCAATTATGCAACCGTCTCAGCTTCGAATTGCTGATGTTATCACACGACCTGAAGAAGAGGATAGTGAAAAAGAGCAAAGTGTCATGGAGTGTGCGTATTTAGATGACGCGAATCAAATAGTTATAGACCGCGTTCAAGGTTTAGCGAGTCTACGACCTAACTTGACAAGGTTAGAAAGGAGAATTTGACAGTGGGAGAGGCTATTGTTGTTACGTCTGGTAAAGGTGGAGTTGGAAAAACAACGACATCTGCCAACTTAGGTACTGCGCTAGCGTTAGCTGGAAAGCGCGTTTGTTTAGTAGACACTGATATCGGTCTGCGCAACTTAGATGTTGTGATGGGACTGGAAAATCGAATTATATATGATCTTGTAGACGTGGTAGAAGGGCGCTGCCAACCTCAAAAAGCCTTAATTAAAGACAAACGATTTGAATGTTTGTATCTGCTTCCTGCTGCTCAAACGAGCGATAAGACAGCTGTTCAGCCAGAGCAAATGCGCGAGCTGATTCTTGAATTAAAGCAAGAGTATGACTATGTCATTATTGATTGCCCAGCTGGTATTGAGCAGGGATATAAAAATGCAGTAGCTGGCGCAGATAAAGCGCTTGTTGTGACAACTCCGGAAGTGTCAGCTGTTCGTGATGCTGATCGCATTATTGGGTTGCTCGAGCAAGAAGATATTGAATCGCCAAAGCTTGTCATTAACCGAATTCGAAGCCATATGATGAAAAACGGAGATATGCTTGATGTGGATGAAATTGCTCAGCTGCTTGCAGTTGACCTCATCGGAATTGTAGCCGATGATGAAAATGTCATTAAAGCATCTAATAGCGGTGAGCCCATCGTTATGGACCCATCTAGTAAGGCTTCCATTGCTTATCGTAATATTGCGCGACGAATTCTTGGTGAAACCGTTCCTTTACAATCGCTTGATGATGAAAATAAAGGGATGTTCGCACGCATCAAACGATTCTTTGGTGTACGTGCATAAAAACAAAGCGTTTGTTTGAAAAGCTTCCACAATGGAAGCTTTTTTTGTTTCACTATTCATCATTTTTATCCTGTCATAACGATGCCGGACAAGTCATACATTAAATTATATAAGTTTAAGGACAAGGAGAATGATGAATCATGAATCGACGTGCTGATGAAATTCGAAAGCGAATTGCTGAGCGTAAAAAAAGGCAGCTTTCTACTGCTAAGAAAATCCCGCATGAACCGCTTCATACGTCATTGATGAGTGAAGAAGAAAAGTATGGACTTCCTGATTATTCACCTATTGAATATACACCTACTAAAAGTAGCGGTGAGCGCTATCCCTTTTTTCGAAAAGAGCGCTTCTTTTTTAAAGTCTTAGCGTCAGCTTGCTTAGTACTTATCGTCGCTATTTTATTTAAAAGTCCTTCCCCAACGTTTGAAAAAGCAAGGGTGTACATCTCTACAACGATGGATCAAGAATTTCAGTTTGCGGCTGTTTCATCTTGGTACGAAGATCAATTTGGCAAACCGCTCACGCTTTTACCACAAAAGGCTGAACCTAAAAGCGATGAACAAAGCGTCAGCGGAGATTATGTTATGTCTGCATCTGGAAAAGTAATGGAGACCTTTGAAGAAGATAAGCAGGGTGTAACAATTCAAACGGGAGCAGATTCTGTTGTCGAAGCGATGAGCGAAGGAATTGTTCGCTATGTTGGAAAACGAGATGGAATTGGAAACACAGTAATTATCCAACATGCTGATGGCTCTGAAACATGGTATGGGCAACTAAAGACGGTTGATGTAAACGTTTATGACTTTGTTAATAAAGGAAAACAACTTGGCGTAGTAGCGAGTTCAGATGACGGAGAAACAGGCCTCTTTTATTTTGCAATTAAAAAAGGTGAAAAGTTTGTGGACCCTAGTCAGGTGATTCAATTTGAATAGCTACTTATCACTGCTGATGAAAATTCATATTCACCCTCTGTTGTGGGGGGTTTTTATTATTGGGATTTTTACAGCGGCGATTAAGCCGCTGATGATTTTGTTTGTGATTATCCTTATTCATGAGTTGGGTCACGCGCTTGCTGCTCACCATTTTTCATGGCGAATCAAGCGAATTATGCTGCTGCCGTTTGGTGGAGTAGCGGAAGTGGATGAACATGGAAACCGTCCATTTCGTGAAGAGCTAATCGTTACGATTAGCGGACCTATTCAGCATATTTGGCTCGTTGGCGGTGCTTATTTATTTGCTGAGCTTGGTTGGATTCAAGCGGAAACGTATGAACAATTTCTCTATCAAAATGCGCTTATCTTCTTTTTTAATTTGTTACCTATTTGGCCTCTAGATGGAGGAAAGATTTTGTTTTTATGGTGCAGTAGATATGCGCCGTTTTTAACAGCACATGAACGAATGCTAAAACTATCAAGTGGATTTTTAATAGCGTTATGCCTCTATACGGCCATTTTTTATGCAATGCACCTTCATTTATGGATGGTGCTAGCCTTTTTGATTCTTTGTCATTATCAAGAATGGCGAAACCGTCATTTTGTCTACATGCGCTTTTTACTAGAACGATATCATGGGAAAGAAAATGCAATTTCTACTTTACAGCCAGTAACTGCTTCTGCAAATGAGCAGATTTATGATGTATTAAAAAAGTTTAAAAGAGGCTGTAAGCATATGGTTGTGTTTCAAGCAAAC
This sequence comes from Priestia sp. KCTC 13724, assembly GCF_056820425.1. Classification (NCBI taxonomy): domain Bacteria; kingdom Bacillati; phylum Bacillota; class Bacilli; order Caryophanales; family Bacillaceae; genus Priestia; species Priestia sp. KCTC 13724. The sequence goes on from NZ_JBXDLD010000018.1 coordinate 62,264, forward strand.
GGTGAAGCGTTGAGAATTGATGAAAACGAGCTGCTTCATGCTTATTTTGTGGAGAAAAGAGTGGACAGCTCGCTTGATGAACTTGTATCTATCTATTAAAATCAAGTAACATATAAAGAAGGTAAGGTTCGGCTGAACGCGTAGCCGGACTTTTTTTATTGAACATTAAAGAAGTGGAGATTTAAACGTGAGAAAATGTATTATTAATGCTGCAACAAAATCGAAGCGCATTGCCGTTATAAATGATGGAGAGCTAGAAGAGATTTATTTAGAAGAGCAGAATAAGCACCAAATTGTTGGTGATATTTATATAGGTCGAGTTGTGAGGGTTGTACCAGGTATGCAGGCCGCTTTTGTTGATATTGGTCTATCACAAAATGGATTTATTCATCAGCAAGAGCTCGTTTCATATCGAAATGATTCGGACACTCAAAGAGACAGTAAGCCAATGTCAGCTTTTATTAGAGAAGGAGAAGCCATTGTTGTTCAGGTGATTAAAGAAGGAATTGGAACAAAGGGACCGCGCTTAACCGGTGTGATTGAATTTGCAACGGAAGAACTTGTTTATTTACCAGACGGAAACTATGTGGCAACTTCGAAAAAGATGGAGGAGAAAGAGCGAGTTAAGTGGAAGCAGCTTGGTCAACAGCTGGTTGAAGAGAAAGAAGGCCTTGTCTTTCGGACAGCTGTTCAATCGCTGACAGAGGAACAGGTAATAAAGAGAGTCAAAGAGCTGCGAGTTCAGTATCAACATGAAATCGTAGCGAACAAGAATCAAAAGGCACCGAAGCTCTTAAAAAAAGGCCAAGAGTTTTTGAATGCATTTGTACAAAATGCGAGTAAAAAATTAATACAAGAATTCGTAGTGGATGATTTTACTGAATACCAACAGCTTCTTAAGGCGTATCCAACATTACCTTTTTACTATTATAAAGGCACTGAAAGCGTATTTGAGCACTATGAGATTGAAAGCCAATTGGAAAAACTTTTGAAACGCATTGTTTGGCTGAAGAGCGGTGGCTATATTGTCATTGATGAAACAGAAGCAATGACGGTAGTGGACGTAAATACAGGAAAGTTTAGCGGGAAAAGCTCATTGAGAGAAAACATTTTACGCGTTAATAAAGAAGCTGCTTTTGAGATGGCTAAGCAGCTAAAGCTTCGCCACATTGGCGGGATGGTATTGATTGATTTCATTAACATGAGCAGCCGACAAGATCGTGATGAAGTGCTAAAGTATGTTCAAGACATTGTAAAAGAGGATGAAGTTCGTACTACCGTAGTTGGGTTTACTGAACTCGGTATTTTGCAGCTAACGCGCAAAAAGGTACGTGATAGCATCGGTTCTACCTTAACGACGGCTTGTCAGGTTTGCAATGGAACAGGACGAGTAATGGATGCAGAAGCCATTGCGTTTCAAATTGAGCGTAAGCTATGGGAATATCGATTTTCAACAGAAGAAGCCATTTGGGTTGAAACGCGCGAAGATGTAGAAAAATACTTAAAGAACGATGGTTTCTTTCATGCGATAGAAGAAATGATTGGACTGAAGCTTTACTGTACGCCAACGCTTTCAGCTTCTCATATGTACCATGTTAAATACGTTGGGAAAGAATCTGTCATTCGGGACAGATTAAGAAAGTAATCTTTTTATGAATAAAGTTGCAAATGTAATTGACACTTACCTTCATACTGTAGTAAGATTTAATATGTTGGTTTGTAGCACCCGTGCTACAACCGCTCAGAACAGGTTTTAAGTCTAGTATAGGCACCTGTGATGGCGAGTCTTAGTTTTTAGAGGAGGTGCAGAGAATGTACGCAATTATCGAAACTGGTGGTAAACAAATTAAAGTAGAAGCTGGTCAAGCAATCTACATCGAAAAACTTGCTGGTGAACAAGGCGAAACAGTTACTTTTGATAAAGTATTATTTGTAGGTGGCGACAACGTTAAAGTTGGTGCTCCATTTGTTGAAGGTGCAACAGTTACGGCTAAAGTTGAAAAACAAGGTCGTGCTAAGAAAATCACTGTATTCAAATACAAAGCAAAGAAAAACTATCGTCGTAAGCAAGGTCACCGTCAACCTTACACAAAAGTTGTTATCGACGCTATCAACGCGTAAGATTAGCATCTGATGATTAAGGTGACAATTTCTCGTAACGCAAACAAGCAAATCGACGGGTTCACGATGAGTGGACATGCTGAATTTTCCGAGCATGGAAAAGATCTTGTTTGTGCGGGAGCATCGGCAGTTTCATTTGGCACTTTAAACGCTATTCATTCAATAACCGGCGTAACGCCAGTTATCAAGCAGGGTGGAGATGGTGGATATCTTCGCTGTGAGATTCCAGGAAATGTTGATTTATCAGCATTGGAGCAAATTCATCTTTTGCTAGAAGGAATGGTCGTGTCTTTGAAAACAATCGAATTAGACTACAGTAAATATATAAAAATTAACGACAATTAAACAGGAGGTGGATGTCATGTTAGTAAGATTAGACCTTCAATTCTTCGCTTCTAAAAAAGGAGTAGGTAGTACTAAAAACGGTCGTGATTCAATCTCGAAACGTCTTGGTGCTAAACGTGCTGATGGCCAATTCGTAACTGGTGGTTCAATTTTATACCGTCAACGCGGTACTAAAATTTACCCAGGTGCAAACGTAGGTCGTGGTGGAGATGATACTCTATACGCTCAAATCGACGGTATCGTTAAATTCGAACGTTTCGGTCGTGACCGTAAAAAAGTATCTGTATATCCAGTAGCTCAAGAAGCATAAGCTGTGAAAAGAAAACTCTAACCTCAATGGAGGTTAGAGTTTTCTTTTTGTAGAATAATTCACCTATTCTCCACTGGAATTTGTTATAATCGAACATATTAAATAACAATGATGCGAGATGTTTTTTATCGCCTAGAAGTTACTTATGCTCGAGTCAAAAGTTAGTTAGGAGTGCGAAAATGAAAAAAGAGTGGGATGTTGTCGAAGTATTAAAATATGCTAGGCATGATTGGCTAAATAAGATACAGCTAATCAAAGGCAATTTAGCACTGAATCGGGTAGAGCGAGCAAACGACATCATCAATACAATCGTGAACGAGTCACAGCACGAATCAAAATTAACAAGCATGAATATGCATTTGTTCACAGGTTTTGTTATGACTTACCACTGGTATAACCACGCGGTTCGGTTAGAACTTGAAGTGCTCGGAAACGCTCAGGATTTATCAAAGTATGATAATGAAGTATACAAATGGTGCCGTTATTTAACGGGTTTGCTAGAATCTCATATTGATTATCATGCTGATAATTATTTGAGTATTTCATTATGCACCGAAGAGCAGGAACCTCGTTTCTTTTTTGATTTTAGTGGAATACTAACGGATATGCAAAATTTACAAGAACAGCTCGGTAGTTATGAATATGGTCAAATGCTTACATGCGTTGAACAAGAAATTCTTCCAACTGAGTTTAATATTCAAATTAAGTTAAATACATGAGTAGATCTCTTTTGTACAAGCGTACAGAAGAATGAACTAGAACGGAGTGAAAGTACATGTTTGTAGATCAGGTCAAGGTATATGTGAAAGGTGGCGACGGAGGAAATGGTATGGTTGCCTTCCGTCGTGAAAAGTATGTGCCAAAAGGAGGTCCAGCTGGTGGTGACGGTGGTCACGGAGCAGACGTTATCTTTGAAGTAGAAGAAGGGTTACGTACGCTGATGGATTTTCGCTATAAGCGACACTTTAAAGCAGATCGTGGTGAGCACGGCATGTCAAAAGGCCAGCACGGGCGCAATGCAGAAGCAATGGTTGTTAAAGTTCCACCAGGAACAGTTGTGGTTGATGCAGAGACAAAAGAAACAATTGCAGATTTAGTAGAACACGGTCAGCGTGCGGTTATTGCAAAAGGTGGACGCGGAGGTCGAGGAAATACGCGTTTTGCAACGCCAGCTAACCCGGCTCCAGAGCTTTCTGAAAACGGAGAGCCAGGACAAGAGCGCGATGTTATCCTTGAGCTAAAAGTACTGGCGGATGTTGGATTAGTTGGATTCCCAAGCGTAGGAAAATCAACTTTACTATCGGTTACGTCTGCTGCGAAGCCAAAGATTGCCGAGTATCATTTTACAACGCTTGCACCAAATCTAGGAGTCGTTGAAACGGGAGACAACCGTAGTTTTGTTATGGCGGATTTACCAGGTTTAATTGAAGGTGCACACGAAGGCGTTGGTTTAGGACATCAGTTTTTACGCCACATTGAACGTACGCGAGTTATTGTTCATGTAGTAGACATGTCTGGATTAGAAGGTCGCGATCCTTACGAAGACTATCTAACAATCAATGAAGAGCTACGCCAATATAATTTACGCTTAACAGAGCGTCCACAAGTGGTAGTAGCAAATAAAATGGATATTCCAGAAGCGGCAGAAAACTTAGCTCGTTTTAAAGAAAAAATTGGAGATGAAGTAAAAGTATTCCCTATCTCTGCTGCAACGCGTGACGGAATACGCGAATTGTTGTTTACGGTAGCTGATCTTGTAGACACAACGCCTGAATTCCCAATGCATGAAGAGGAAGATTTATCGACTCACCGCGTACTTTACAAGCATGAGAAGAAGGAAGTTGAATTCCAAATTACACGCGATAGCGACGGTTCATTTGTATTAGATGGCGAAAAAGTCGAAAAGCTGTTCAAGATGACAGATTTCTCAAGAGACGAATCTGTTCGTCGCTTTGCTCGTCAGCTTCGTGGTATGGGCATAGACGAAGCGCTTCGTGAAAGAGGCGCAAAAGATGGAGATATTGTAAAGCTATTTGAATATGAGTTCGAATTTATCGACTAATCATTCATGTCACGGGGGAGGGGCTTGACTTGGATAAGGCGGATAAGCAGTTTTATTTAGTACGAGAAGATGTATTGCCAGAAGCAATGAAGAAAACGCTGGATGCAAAGCTGCTAATTGAACGTGGAAAATCAGCTTCCATAGCCGATGCAGTTCAAGAGGTTGACTTAAGCCGCAGTGCTTTTTATAAATATAGAGATACTGTGTTTCCATTTCAAACGGTTGTTACACAGCGAATTATTTCGCTCTTTTTTCACCTGGAAGATCGCTCAGGTACGCTATCTCATTTACTAAGTGTCGTAGCCTCTTCGGGTTGTAACGTGTTAACGATTCACCAAACCATTCCGCTGCAAGGTAGAGCAAACGTTACGCTCTCACTAGATATTGCAAGTATGAAGGTTGAGTTGAACGATTTGTTACGAGAGTTAAAAAGACTTGCATTTGTGGACAAGGTTGAAGTCCTTGGTTCAGGTGCTTAACTAGAAAGCAGACATAGACAGGAGAGAGAAGAATCGTGGGGAAAGTAGGATATTTAGGACCAAAAGCAACATTTACACATGTAGCAGTTCAAGAAGTATTTTCAGAATATGAGCAGATTCCCTTTAAGACTATTCCATCTTGTATTGATGCGGTGTATAACGAAGAAGTAGAGTATGGAATCGTTCCGCTTGAAAATGCACTAGAAGGTTCCGTTAATTTAACACTTGATTATTTAATTCATGAGCATCGTCTTCCAGTAGTAGGCGAGATCATTTTACCGATTCGTCAGCATTTGATGGTTCATCCTGATCATGCAGACAAATGGGAAGAGGTCCAGGCTGTTTATTCACATCCTCATGCCATTGCGCAGTGCCATAAGTTTTTATACGGCAGCTTAGCTCATGTTCCTGTAGAAGAAATGACATCAACAGCATTTGCTGCAAAATATGTTAGCGAGAACCCTGGAGAAGTTGTTGGTGCGATTGCCAACGGGCTAGCTGCTAAGGAGTATGGGCTTCATATCGCACGCCCAAATATTCATGATTATAATCACAACACGACTCGATTCGTTGTACTTCATAAGGATAGAACTCGCGCAGTGCCATTTGAGCAAGAGAATGGTTACAAGACGACGTTAATGATTACATTACCATCGGATCAAGCAGGAGCACTACATCAAGTACTGTCTGCGTTTGCATGGCGTAAGCTAAACCTATCTAAAATTGAATCAAGGCCAATGAAGACAGGATTAGGAAACTACTTCTTTATTGTCGATATTGAACAGAAAATGGACGAGGTGCTCATCCCAAGCGCGATTGCTGAACTTGAAGCACTTGGATGTAAGGTAGCTGTTTTAGGAAGCTATCCACATACGCTACTCGACCAAAAAATCCCGCTATAAAACATAGCGGGATTTTTTTATTCACTCTTTAATAGGTAGCCAGCTTGCTCAAGTGCATGACAGGCTGCATCAAGCTTCTGAACGGAGTCTGCTTCAAGCGTGTGAAGGTGGGTGCCTTCTGTTAATTGTGAAAGATAGGTTGCGTTGGTTTGATTAATCTTGTGTAAAAAAGCTTCTACATCTTTACGAGTTTGAACCATCATTGAAGCCGTAAGCTCTCCGTATACGGGGTGTTCAATGATTACGTCTTTTACACACACTCCGTGGTCTACGATGAGAAAAAGCTCTTTCTCTGTATCTTCAGGTGCGTGATGACAAGCAATAATTCGCTGCTGAGAGGATGCTTGGCCAGGAGACTGCATATAAATATAGCCTTGGCTTGTGGCTAAAATAGGTTCATTACGGGCTTTTAAGAGCGAGATATCCTGCACAATCACCTGTCTGCTTACCTTTGTTCTTTTTGATAGTTCACTGCCCGTCATCGGCTTCTGTTCATCTTTTAACCATTGTAAAATGAGTTCTCGTCGCTCTTCACCTAAAACTTTGCGTTGATTTTCTGACATGGTCTTACCGCTCCTTCATAATCTCTTTATGTAATAAATGAAGCACATTCATTAGTTCATCTAAATCTTTCGTAGTCGTATGCAAACTAAAGGAAATGCGAATGAAATTTTTGGCTTGCTCTGGACTTTTTCCAATAGCTAGTAGCGAACGAAGAGGGGCTTGTTTATGAACTGTACAAGCGCTGCCCGTTGCTACTGCGATATTGTGACGATTACATTGTAACATAACATACTGACCTTGTACGTTGCGGAACGTTAGTCCGATTATACCAGGAAAGTGAGCTGAGCTAGCTGCTTCCATCTCAACGAATCCCTGTAACTCCTTGATGCGTATAAGCAAGTATGACTTTAAGTGTTCGAAGTGATTGTAAGCTTGTTTTAACTGAGTATAAGCATGTTCAGCAGCCGTCGTAAACGCTGCAATTCCAGGGACGTTCACAGTTCCTCTATGGGTTTCTGTAAGGAAATGAGTTAGGGAAGCAGAAGCTTTAGAAGAACTTGGTTGAATGTAAACGAATCCGACGCCTTTTGGACCATATAGTTTATGGCTTGATACTGATAAGCTATCAATGTTTGCTTCTTTCACGTTAATCGGTAATTTTCCAAATGACTGCACACAGTCGCAGTGGAACCAAATGTCTCGTTTTTTTAACAGTTGTCCAATATCATAAACGGGCTGAATTGATCCTAGCTCGTGATTGACATGCTGAATGGCTACAAGAACTGTGTCGTCTTGAATGGCGTCTTGCAAAGCTTCTATCGACACAACGCCATCTTTTGTGACTGGTAGATAAGTAATAGTATACTCTACTTCTTGGAACGAAGAGAGAGCCTGTAAGACGGAGGAATGCTCTAACGAAGTCGTTATAATGTGTTTTCCTCTATGCTCTGTGTAATGGAGAAGCGAGCGGATAGCAAGTACGTTTGATTCCGTGCCTCCGCTTGTAAAGTAGATGGCTTGTTGCTCTCCATTAATAAGAGAAGCGAGCTGATGTCGACATAAAGAAAGCAAATCATCTGCTTGCGTACCAACCGTATGTAAGCTGTTTGTATTTCCGTAATACGATGTGGCCGCTGTGTGATATGCTTGGATTGATTCCTTACTCATGGGCGTGGTTGAAGCATAGTCAAGGTAAATCATAGCTTTCCCTCTTTCGTTCAAAATAAAAAATATCTTGTCTTTTATTTAATAATATGTAAATATAAGTGTCAAGACACATGTAAAGTTAATTGTCTTGTTTTTTGTTTTTATAAATTAACAGAAGTGTAAGAGGTGAAGCATGCATAAGACGGACGTGTTGATTATTGGAAGTGGATTGGCAGCTTTAGCTACGGCTTCTGCTTTGTATCCATATAAGAAAGTTACGATTGTAACAAAAGGAAGCATAGAACAAAACAATTCTGTATTAGCGCAAGGTGGAATTGCAGCAGCGGTGGGAAACCATGATAGTTGGCAAGAACATGCTTATGATACGTTAGCAGCTGGTAGCAGTCACTGCAGCGAAGAGGCCGTACATATATTAACTAAAGAAGGAATCAGCTGCGTATTCGACTTCATTGCTAACGGCATGGAGTTTGATCAATTCCAAAATGGCAGCCTGCATTTTGGTAGAGAAGGAGCTCATCGATTAAATCGAATTTTGCATGCAGGAGGAGACCAAACGGGTGCTTTATTATTTGCCTTTTTAAAGAAGCGCGTATTACCTCATGTTGAAATTATAGAGCATCAAATTGTTCATAAGCTAATTTGTGATGAACAAGGATGTATTGGAGCGATTGGAGAAGGACGAAAAGGGAAGATACAAGCGTATTTAGCAGAGCATGTTGTAGTGGCTACTGGTGGAATCGGCGGTTTGTATCAGTATACGTCCAATCATGCTTACGCCACTGGAGACGGCTTGATGCTTGCTTATGATGTGGGAGCAGAACTTGAAGATTTAGAATTTATTCAGTTTCACCCTACGCTCTTGCGAGAGGGGAATCATGCTGCTGGACTGGTATCAGAAGCGGTACGCGGTGAAGGAGGCGTGCTCGTAACTGAAGATGGAGAGCGCTTCATGAAAGGAATTCAGCCGTTTGAAGACCTATCGTCGCGAGATATTGTAGCAAGAGCAGTTTTTGGGCAAATACAAAAAGGAAAAGATGTCTTTTTAGATATTAGCGAAGTAGAAAAGTTTAACAAACGCTTTCCGACAATAAAAGCTCTTTGTCAAAAAGCAAATATTCACCTTTCCAAAAATCGAATACCTGTCATACCAGGTGCACATTTTTTAATGGGTGGAATCAAAGTTAACGAACACGGAGAAACGACCATTCCATCTCTTTATGCTGTAGGAGAAGCAGCCTGTACAGGCGTACATGGTGCAAACCGTCTAGCTAGTAACTCGTTGTTAGAGTGTATCGTATTCGGTAGACGAGTAGGGTGCCATATCCTATCAAAAGAAAGTCGGCGAGTCGTAGATTATAAAACAAACTATCAGATTTCAAGAGTTGAGGAGTCTTTAATTATGCATCAAGCGGATATTCAAGCCGTTATGATGCAGCACGTAGGAATCATTCGAAACGGAGCTGGTCTCCGCCAAGCAATCAGCTGGTTTGATGAGGAGCTAGACTCGTTGGATTTTAGCTTTACAAGGTCATATCCCGAACAACAAAGGCGGCGAATTTTGATGCTCAGACTTGGAAAACTCATAGCTTCTGCAGCGATACATCGATGTGAAAGCAGAGGCGCACATTACAGGTCTGACTTTCCTCAAACTAGTCATCAGTGGGAGAAACAAAAAGTTACTCGTGTTTTACGAGGCGTATTAGCGTAATTGGTAATGAATGATACAAAGAAAACGAGGGGAATTGTATGAACGCATTGAAGGTTAAAGCACTTCTTCATCAATTTTTTATTGAAGACGTTGGAGATCAGGATTTGACGAGTGAAGCCATTTTTTCACGTCACGAAACGGGAAGCGCTGAAATTGTCACTAAGCAAAGTGGAGTTTTTGTGGGTGATAGTATTATTACAGAAGGCTTTCAATTACTAAATCAACAAGCGAAAGTTCAGCTTTATATAAAAGATGGACAGTACGTTGAAGCTGGAGATATCATTGCAAAGGTTCACGGACCAATACAAGCAATTTTAACGGGAGAGCGCGTTATATTAAACCTTATCCAGCGCATGAGCGGAATCGCAACGATGACTTTTCAAGCGAGAAAAATAATGGAAGGGACGCATACACAAATTTGTGATACGCGTAAAACAACGCCTGGGCTTCGAGGGTTAGAAAAGTATGCTGTTCGAATGGGTGGAGGAGTTAATCATCGGTTTGGGTTGTACGACGGAGTCATGTTAAAAGATAATCATATTGCGTATGCAGGTTCTATTAAAAACGCTGTTTTAAAAGTGAAAGAATATATTGGACCCATGGTAAAGGTAGAAGTGGAGATAGAGACCCTGGAACAGCTAAAAGAAGCGGTTGAAGCAGACGTAGATATTATTATGTTTGATAACTGCGACCCACAAACGATTAAGAAATGGATTTCTCAGGTACCAAACCACATTACGACAGAAGCTTCTGGTGGAATGAATTTGAATAATATAGCTTTATATAAAGACACGGGTGTTGACTACATCTCCTTAGGAGCATTAACACACTCTGTGCAGTCACTTGATATTAGCTTAAACGTGGAGGAAATGAACCATGAACTTGTTTGAAACGTTAAAGACTAAGACATTACCCTTTGAGTATTCAATGATGTCGGATGAAGAGATGAAGAGAAGAATTAGAATCATTAAGCAAAAGCTTGGCGCTCAGCTTTACATATTAGGACATCATTATCAAAAGGATGAAGTTTACAAGTTCGCGGATGCGGTAGGAGATTCCTTGCAGCTATCTCAAATGGCGGCAGCAAATAAAAAAGCTGCTTATATCGTATTTTGTGGTGTTCATTTTATGGCAGAAACGGCGGATATTTTAACAACGAGTAGTCAACGAGTTGTGTTACCTGATATGCGAGCAGGGTGTTCTATGGCCGATATGGCTAACATTGAACAAACAGAAAAAGCATGGCCGATTTTGCAATCTTTGTTTGGAGACACAATTATACCGCTTACGTATGTTAATTCCACCGCGGAAATCAAGGCGTTTGTCGGCAAACATCATGGAGCAACCGTGACGTCATCAAACGCAAAAGAAGTGGTTCAGTGGGCGTTTTCTAAAAAACAGCGTATTTTATTTTTACCAGATCAGCATTTAGGAAGAAATACAGCTTATGAATTAGGAGTGCCTCTTTCTGAAATGGCTATTTGGGATCCCATTGAAAATGAGCTCGTTTTTGATGGTGATATAGAAGATGTGAAGATTATCCTGTGGAAGGGACACTGCTCCGTTCATGAAAATTTCACGTTGAAAAACATTGAGCATGTACGTAAAGCACACCCGAACATGAACATCATTGTGCATCCAGAGTGTACGCATGACGTAGTGCAGCACTCTGATTACGCTGGCTCAACAAAGTACATCATGGAGACGATTGAACAAGCTCCATCAGGTTCAGAGTGGGCAATTGGAACAGAAATGAACTTGGTTAACCGCTTGATTCATGCTCATGATGATAAGAAGGTTATTTCACTTAATCCGTATATGTGTCCTTGTTTAACAATGAATCGTATTAATCTTCCTCATTTGCTTTGGTCTTTAGAAATGATTGATAAGGGCACGCCCATCAATGAAATTAAAGTGGAGTCTGAAGTAGCAGAACTGGCTCAAAAAGCACTCAACAATATGCTTGCAATGGTTTAAAGATGTCGGACTAAATGAAAAGTGAAAAACAAGCATAAAAGAGATCCTCTCACATACATTTGTGGTGATGGATCTTTTTTTTATAAAAAAATCCAAACTTTTAAGCATCAAGAATAAAATACTTGTTCAAGGCATATGTTGTGATGAACAAACAGAACTAGAACTTGCTTTGATTCCGCACATATAGATGAAATATACTCGACTCGGGAGGGGAATGACGTTGAAAATCCATATTGTCCAAAAAGGGGATACCCTTTGGAAAATTGCCCAAAAATATGGCGCAAACTTTGAAGAGCTTAAAAAAATGAACTCACAATTAAGCAATCCAGACATGATTATGCCTGGAATGAAAATTAAAGTGCCAACTGGCGGAGTACCTGTTGCAAATGAAGGGAACTCATTAGGGATTAAAGAAATGCCTAAAGTCCAGCATCCATATAGCGACCAATCAACGAAAGCTTATCCGGTAACAGAAATAGATAGTGAACAATCACCAATTCCGAGCATGCAGCCAGTGAAAAAAGAGATGCCAATTGCTCAACCGCCGAAGAAAGAAGCACCAGTAGCACCAGTAGCGCCAGTAGCGCCGAAGAAAGAAGCACCAAAGAAGGAAATGCCAAAAAAAGAGGCACCAAAGAAAGAAGCGCCTAAAACGGAAATGCCTAAGATGCCTAAGATGCCAAAGCTTCCAAAGATTCAGCCAATCGCTCCTGAAATTGACATTAACAATTACTATACGTTAAACATGGCGATGCAACAGCCGAAAAAAGAAGAGCCAAAAGTAGAAGCTGTTGTAGAGTCACCTGAAAGTCCAGAGATGGAGAGTGTAGAAGCACCGGTGCAACAGCCATGCTATCCAATTGTACCAATCTCTCCAGTAATGCCTGGATGTGGATTTCATTATATGCCGTGTTATCCACCGCCAATGCCACCAGCATATCCTGTGTATCCACATCAATGGCAGATGCCACAGGTACAAGGAGCAATGGAAGAAATGGAGTCCATGGAAAATAACCAAATGGTAGCTGGTCAAATGCAACATCCAAATGCGCCAATGCATGCTGCGAATGCACCATTTTACCCAATGATGAATCCGTATATGCCATGTGGTCCGGTTCAATGCTCGCCTTGTCCACCACCTTGGGGATACCAGCAACCTGCGTATCCAATGTATCCGTCGATGCCACAGGTACAAGGTGAAATGATGGAATCTCCAGAGATGGAAAACAATAGCGTAATGGGTATGCAGATGCCATACCAGCAACCGCAAGAAGACTGCGGATGTGGATCTCCTCAGCCCATGCCATATGGACACCAGCAGATGCCGTATGGATACCAACAGATGCCATATGGGTACCAAGATCAGCGCTTGGCACCGTACCCAGCCCCGTATGGACCCCCATTTGGTATGATAGGGGCACCGCCATATCCAGCGGTTGATCCGGATTTATTTAATATACCCGATTATGAAGAAGATGAAGATTAATAACGGCAGAGGCGATGACTCTATACATCGCCTCTTTTTTTGTTTGGTAGAAAAAGGAATTCTTGTGAAGCAATACTATATAAAAAAGCCACACGTACTTTATGTAAACACGAATCAAGGGATGAAAATAATAAAGAAGTATCGGTATGAAAACACGATTAATCGTAATTTTCAGTTCATTCAAGCACTCAAACAGCACGGGTTTAACGCTACCATTAATTTTGAACCTTTTTCAGATGGAGAGGTTGTGATCAAAACCAGAGGAGAAGTTTGGGGAATTATGCCTTATCTCCAAACAAAGTCACCGGTTTCATATGAACAATCCCATCACCGAAAGCGAGTCATTGAGCTACTACATTCTTATCATGAAACCGCGGCATTTGCTTGGTATGATGTGAAAGACATATTTCCAATGTATGAACTTACTCACGTGTGGCAAAAGCGACTTGCTAGTTTTATTCATCATAACAAGCTTATTGAGTCCATCATTGGAAAAAGAACGTATAAAGTTATTGAAGAGTTATGTCAAAACAGTTTAGTAACCATGCATAAATACGAACATGAAGGGCAGAAGCATCAACACACAATAATCCATGGTGACACGGCTTCTCATAATTTTTTAAGGGGAGTTAATAACGATTATTATTTAATTGATTTTGATTGTGCAGCTCAATCCACATTTTTTACGGATTATATTCAACTAGCTCAACGCTTTTTATTACAGGAAGACTTTTCTATTGAAAAGCTGCTAAAGGAAGAGGGGATGAGCAATCTTTTTCATTTACCGTATTTTGCTGCGGCTCTGCGCTTTCCAGCTATGCTTTTGCTGCCTTGGTACATTCGTTTAACCAGCATATCACCTTCATATAAAGAGCTTATTCAGCTAAAACAATGGACTGAAAAGCAAGCTATAAAAGCAGAATTAACAAATAGGGAGATATTGCGTATATTCCCCAATATCTAAAGAGTTTACCGCTAACTGACAGCATAAATTTTGCTCAACTTTAAGACCCTAATGGTGAGTCCGCTATAAGGTGGCTCATTTAAAGGGGGGGGTTCGATTGAACAAGTATATCATTTCATCATTAGCAGCTGGCTGTATGTTTGGCTTAACGGCTTGTACAAGTGACCAAGGAATGGAACAGCGTTATAACGATAACACTGAGCCTGTTGGTTACTATACAAGTGAAAACGAAAATGAGCATCGTCTTGACCAAGTAAAAGGCCCTGTAACGGATATGTTAGACGGCGACGACGAAAATAACAACAATAGACGAACTGCTCCGTTAAACGTAACGGATGGGCGTTATGATAGCCCAACTAATTCTTATCAAAACCCATCTACAAATAAAAATGGTTTTTATAGCAATGCTAACATCGGTGGTAGTGATAGGAATTATCACGGTCATCTCAATGGTAGAAACAATCTTACGCAAACGAATACAAATGCTTACCCAGCAGACTTGACTGAGAAAGTAGCAGACAAAGCAGCTGGTGTAAACGGTGTGAAAGGCTGTAGAGTAGTAGTTGATGATAACCGCATGTTGGTAGTTGTTGATCCAGCTAACAGCAACGTGAACGAAGAAGAGCTTAAAAAAGCTGTGCAAAAAGAAGTAAAGCCTTTAGCGAAAAAATATAATCTTCAAGTTGAGGTAGATAACGGAATGTTCAATAGCGTTCGTAATATTGATAATGACATTCGTAACGGTGTAGATAACGGAATTATTCGTACAAATATCAACAGCTTGTATGAATCCATTGATGAAAATGTTAATCGTAAAGACCGCTAAGTAAAAAAGAGCTAGGACATCAGTATTCCAGTCAACGAGATATCCGAATGATTGCGAGCTAACTTGCAATCATTCGGATGTTTTTTGTTTTGAAAACCTAACTATTGTAGAAGAGTCATGATTCGTTTTTGAGAAGGACTCATTTAGCTTTGTCCCAGCTTCTTTTTGTATATTTAAGAAAATGGATAAAAAAAGAAAGAAAGGAAAAGATATAAATAGCAATTCTTCTTTCAGTCATCTTTATGAAGTGACAAATTACATGTGTGAGGTGATGATGGATGAAACGAACCATTCATCAAATAATCATTGTATGTACTATCAGCAGCTTTTTAGTAAGCTTAGCTGGAGTAGTAGAAGCTGAACGCCCAATGACTATTTTTTTAGAGCGTACGTATGTAGATGGAGTTATTAGTCAAGAGGTCTTGAATTCCCCGTACATGACAAAAGAAGAAGTACTAAGCGCGTATCCTATGTGGAGAGTGATTAAAGCATCAGACGAAGAGGTTGTACTTAGAAAGGCGGTTGACGACATTTCGCCAATGCTTAAAGAAAACGGCTACGTTGGCTTATCAGTTAACGGAGTATTATCTACGTTTGAAGGGAAGCCGGTAAATTCCACAAATATTATTCAATCTTTCTTTCAGATTGATGTAGAAAAATTAGAGAGCTATCAAGAAGAGCTGCTGAAAGATGGGATTCGTGTTCAAACGAAAGATGATTACGTATCCTTGATGGATTTTTATAAAATGTACGAGCTTAATTCGCGGCCTACTTCTAGTAAGTAGCCGCTTTTTGTCGCGTTCTAATCCACAGTAAGGACTCGAAAGCAGATTTCTTTTTATTTCTATGTCAAATTCCTTCTATTCACTTTTAGGGTTGTGTTAAAATAATAGTCAGCGCTAAATGTTCGACAGAGTATGCAAAAGCAATTGTGAAATTAAAATTATTACGGCTTCTTAGTTGGAAGATAGATGAATGAACTGGGCAGTGTTCTCTACTTGATGATAACAAGGAGGGTAGACTGCCTTCGTTCATGTGAGAGGGAGAGAGTTAGTTGATTGATTATATCAGAGGTGTGATTACATATATTAATCCAGAATACGTTGTCATTGAAAACCAAGGAATGGGCTATCAGGTATTTACACCAAACCCTTATGTGTTTTCAGTTGATAATGAAGAGAGAGTTATTTATACGTATCAGTATGTCCGTGAAGATATCTTAGCACTGTACGGCTTTAATTCTCGCGAACAAAAAGAACTATTCATGAAATTAATTAGCGTCTCAGGCATTGGTCCAAAAGGTGCGCTGGCGATTCTAGCATCAGGTAACCCTTCTCAGGTGGTGCAGGCCATTGAAGAAGAAAATGAAAAGTTTTTGGTGAAGTTTCCAGGAGTAGGAAAAAAAACAGCTCGTCAAATGATTTTGGACTTGAAAGGCAAGCTTCATGATATCGTACCGGATGCAGTGCCATCACTATTTGCTGATATGGACGAACAAGAAGTTAAATCACAAAGCTCAGAAGCTTTAGATGAGGCTATCGAGGCATTAAAAGTACTTGGATATGCAGAGCGAGAGATTAATAAGGTAGTTCCAGCCTTAATGCAACAGTCGATGACGACAGATCAATATATTAAGGAAGCGTTGAAGCGTTTGCTTAAGTAACGAATGAAGGAGGAATATGATGGACGATCGTATTGTGACAGGCGATGCACTTAGCGAAGAAGAAGTGCTAGAGCAAAGTCTTAGACCTCAATTTCTACAACAGTATATTGGTCAGCATAAAGTAAAAAGCCACTTAGATATCTTTATTAAAGCTGCTAAAATGCGAAGCGAAACGTTGGATCATGTTTTACTATATGGACCTCCTGGCTTAGGGAAAACAACGTTGGCGACCATTATTGCAAATGAGATGGGCGTGCAAATTCGCACTACTTCCGGACCTGCCATTGAGCGTCCTGGAGATTTAGCGGCTGTACTAACAAGCTTAGAACCGGGCGATGTGTTGTTTATTGATGAAATTCATCGTCTTAATCGATCGGTTGAAGAGGTCCTTTACCCTGCAATGGAGGATTTCTGTCTAGATATTGTGATTGGAAAAGGCCCAAGCGCTCGCTCCGTGCGTTTAGATTTACCACCCTTTACGCTTGTGGGGGCGACAACAAGAGCTGGTTTGCTCTCATCACCACTGCGAGATCGTTTCGGGGTTTTAAGCCGCTTGGAATATTACCAAGAAGAAGACTTAGCGTCTATTGTAGAGCGTACTGCTTCTATTTTAAATGTAGGCATCGATACGCAAGCTACGCATGAAATTGCCAGGCGAGCTCGTGGGACCCCGAGGATTGCCAACCGGCTTTTAAGACGCGTTCGCGATTTTGCGCAGGTAAAAGGTGATGGTGAGATTACTGTTCAGCTTGCTACAGAAGCTTTAGAGATGCTGCAAGTCGACCGTTTAGGTTTGGATCATATTGACCATAAATTATTAAGAGGGATTATTGAAAAATTCCGTGGAGGTCCAGTTGGCTTAGATACAATTTCGGCTACCATTGGTGAAGAATCACATACAATTGAAGATGTATATGAGCCGTACTTACTTCAGATTGGCTTTCTGCAAAGAACGCCTAGAGGGCGGATTGTGACGCGGCTTGTGTATGATCATTTTCAAATGGAGGTGCCAGAGAAGTGAACGAACTCCCTAAATTCGTAATGATTGTGGGTGGTATTTTACTATTGGTCGGTTTTTTGCTACAATTTATCGGCAAACTTCCTGGTGATATTTTAATTAAAAAAGGAAATACAACCTTTTATTTTCCAATCGTTACGTCGATTGTTATTAGCATTTTATTATCGCTTATTTTCTTTTTTATTGGTCGATTTAAATAATTATTTTAGTAGGAACAGGTGAATGAAATGAAAGTAGATTTATTTGATTTCCATTTACCGGAGGAATTGATTGCGCAAACGCCGCTTGAAAAGCGTGATGCATCAAGACTCATGGTAGTAAACAAAGAAACAGGTGAGGTACGTCATCATATGTTTCAAGACCTTCTTGACTATTTACAAGAAGGTGATTGTCTTGTATTAAACGATACGCGTGTTTTACCAGCTCGTTTATTTGGAACAAAAGAAGATACGGGCGCTAATATTGAAGTCCTTCTTTTAAAACAAACGGAAGGTGACATGTGGGAAACGCTTGTGAAGCCCGCTAAGCGAGTTAAAGAAGGAACGGTTATTTCATTTGGAGATGGTCGCTTAACGGCTGTTTGTAAAGGTGTGAGTGATCAGGGGGGAAGGCTGCTGGAATTTAAGTATGACGGAATCTTTTATGAAGTATTAGAACAGCTTGGTGAAATGCCGCTGCCACCTTATATCAAAGAACGCCTTGATGACCGCGAACGCTATCAAACTGTGTTTGCACGTGAACAAGGTTCAGCTGCAGCACCAACGGCAGGACTTCACTTCACGGAAGAGATGTTGGAAGAAATTAAAGCGAAAGGTGTGCATATTGCTTTCTTAACACTGCACGTTGGCCTAGGAACCTTCAGACCCGTAAGCGTAGATGATCTGGAAGAGCATGATATGCACGCTGAATACTATCAAGTGAGCGAAGAGACAGCTTCGTTGTTGAATTCAGTGCGTGAACAAGGTGGACGAATTATCTCTGTTGGTACCACGTCTACGCGAACGCTTGAAACAATCGCAACTGAACACGACGGTGTGTTTAAAGCTTCATCGGGCTGGACGAGCATCTTTATTTTCCCTGGATATGAATTTAAAGCAATTGATGGTATGATTACAAACTTCCATTTGCCGAAGTCAACGCTTATTATGCTTGTTAGCGCGTTAGCTGGACGTGAGCATATCATCGGCGCATATGAAACAGCGGTAAAAGAAAAGTATCGATTCTTTAGCTTTGGCGATGCCATGCTAATCTTGTAATTTAACATGAAAGGAATACACTAATGACAGCTATTCGTTATGAACATATTAAAACATGTAAGCAAACCGGAGCACGCCTTGGCATTGTGCATACTCCACACGGATCTTTTGAAACGCCGATCTTTATGCCAGTTGGTACGCTTGCTACAGTAAAAACAATGTCTCCTGAAGACTTAAAAGCAATGGGAGCAGGAATTATTTTAAGCAACACGTATCATCTATGGCTACGTCCAGGTCACGAAATTGTAAAAAAAGCTGGCGGACTTCATAAATTCATGAACTGGGACCGTCCAATTTTAACGGATTCAGGTGGTTTCCAAGTGTTTAGTCTAAGCGATCTTCGACGTATTGAAGAAGAAGGCGTGCATTTCCGCAATCACTTAAATGGTGACAAGTTATTCCTATCACCTGAAGGAGCAATGGAGATTCAAAACGCACTTGGTTCGGATATCATGATGGCATTTGATGAGTGTCCACCATATCCAGCTGAATATGATTATTTAAAGCGTTCAGTAGAGCGTACAAGCCGTTGGGCTGAGCGCTGTTTAGAAGCTCACAGTCGTCCGCAAGACCAAGGATTATTTGGGATTGTACAAGGAGGAGAATTTGAAGATTTACGTCGTCAGAGTGCTTCTGACTTGGTTTCTATGGACTTCCCGGGTTATGCTGTAGGAGGACTATCTGTTGGAGAACCAAAAGACGTTATGAATCGCGTGCTTGAGTTTACAACACCTTATCTGCCTGCGGATAAACCTCGTTACTTAATGGGCGTAGGTTCACCAGATTCATTGATTGATGGAGCAATCCGTGGAATTGATATGTTTGACTGCGTGCTACCAACGCGTATTGCACGTAACGGTACATTAATGACAAGCGAAGGGCGCTTAGTTGTTAAAAATGCAAAATATGCAGAAGACTTTGGGCCAATCGATCCAAACTGTGATTGCTATACGTGTAAAAATTATTCAAGAGCGTATATTCGCCACTTAATTCGTTCTAATGAAACGTTTGGAATTCGATTAACATCTTACCATAACTTATATTTTCTGCTAAACTTAATGGAGCAAGTCCGTGAAGCTATTCGCGAAGATCGATTAGGTGACTTCCGTGATGAATTCTTTGATAAATATGGATTTAACGGACCAAATGCAAAAAATTTCTAGGTCATTACAGGGGTTTTTCATCAACATATGAATAAGTACCTGTTGATAAATTGATTAAAGGAGGAGATCTTGTGGAAATTTTCCAAGCAATATGGCCATTACTTTTAATGTTCGCCATCTTTTATTTCTTATTAATTCGTCCACAGCAAAAGCGTCAAAAAGCTGTACAGCAAATGCAGTCTGAACTGAAGAAAGGTGACAAAGTCATCACAATCGGTGGAATGCACGCTTTAGTTGAAGCAATTGATGAAGGAACAGTTATTGTGAAAACAACAGACGGTTCTAAAATGGTATTTGACCGCGCTGCAATTCGTGAAATCCGTAGCGAAGCGTAATTATAGAAAGAGACTGAGACATAAGTAGTTCAGTCCTTACTATACCTGAACGATTGAGAGTTTCTCACTTTTAATCGTTCAGGTTTTTTGTTGATTGTGAAAACAATGTTGGAAACAGGGTGGAATGGAGCGTAGGACACTCGACTCCTGCGGGAAAGAGAGGGAAACATGAGATCCCGCAGCGCAGCGAGGAAGCTCAGGTTCCTCCCCACGGAAAGCGAGTGGCCGTAGCGCAATGGAACGAACGGGTTGAGACAAACCAAAGAGATGGGAACAGCTAGTGTTCGTCTTTTAGAAGCAATCATTTTGTTATGTCCCAAACTCTTTTTATGCTGTTCTAGAGCCTGATAAATTGACCCCAATCACACCGCCGAGCATGGCTACCAGTAAAAACCCACCGTGAAATAAAAGCTGCTGAGCTGAAAAGAGCTCGTTGTATCCAAGAAATTGTAGCATAAGCATAAGAACAGAGTAGATAAGACCAGTTGCTCCACCAATCATCCAACCCTTTGAGCCACTTTTTCCACCTGACATAAATCCACCAATAAAGACTGCCAAAAAGGATAAAATAGCAATCCATAGTTGCAAAGCTTGTTCAGTAACAGACGAAAACTTTAACAAAAGTGCTAACAAAAGGCTGATGACAAAACCGATGATAAAGATGATCATTACTCCAAAAAAGATAGCACTGCTCATTCTTTTTGCTTCCATTACTAAAAACCCCCTTATATGTCAAACTGCAATCTTAGTACGAGCATATTCACAAAATGGAAGAAATAGACGCAAAAAAATCCGTCTATTTTTTGTGTTTAAACGAAAACTAGTCAGGAATGTCAAAGTGCGGAGGTTTTTATATGGGGATCGTAACAATGGTTTTTCGTACTATTTTGTTATATTTTATCGTATTAGTCATCTTTAGACTAATGGGTAAGCGTGAAATTGGCGAGCTCAGTATTTTAGACCTTGTCGTGTTTATTATGCTAGCAGAGCTAGCGGTAGTGGCAATTGAAAATACAAATGATCCATTGCATCATAGCTTAGTTCCGATGATCACCTTACTTGTGATTCAAATTGGGTTGGCTCTTTGGTCACTCAAAAGTAATCGCATGCGCAACTTCTTAGACGGTCAGCCGACGGTTATTATTCAAAATGGCGAAATTCGTGAAAAGGAAATGAAAAAGCAGCACTATAACTTTAACGATTTACTCATACAGCTTCGTGATAAAAATGTGAAGGATATTGCTGACGTTGAATTTGCTATTTTAGAACCTTCTGGCAAGCTTTCTGTTTTTGAAAAAAAGAATAATACCGCTCCTTTTGGAAAAGAAAGCTTAAATCTGCCTTACATTATTGATGGCGTAGTCCAAGAAGAACATTTAGCACTCGATCACCGTACAACGCTATGGCTTCGCCAAGAATTAAAAAAGCTAGGTTATCAAGAAATAAAGAATATTTCATATTGTACCTACAATAATGGCACCTTTTTTGTAGATAAAGTGGACGAACTAAAATAAAGAAGATGAGTATGGTTGCTCATCTTCTTTATTTCTTTTTAAACAGTCGTAGAATTGAAAAGCGGTTGAGCTCTTCTTTCGTAATAAGCTTGAATAGTAATAAAAGAATAACGTATAACAGGCTTGTTAGCATTATAGAGACTAATGTTTGTAGTACAAGTGGAAGGTTGGCAAAAAAATGTGTAAACGCATACTGTCCCACCCATCCAGCAGCTAACATGACGATACAGCTTTTTACATAATCCATGATTTGTAGCTTATACATAATTTGTTTCGTAACGGTTGATAAATGAAGAAGAGTGACGAGCATAGTGCCAACTACAATAGAAAGTCCGGCGCCCATAATGCCGAGAGTAGGCTGAGAAGCTAATAAAAAAATCAATGCGGTTTTCACAGCTGCGCCAATGAAACTGTTAATCATGGCGGCTTTAGCTAGATCTAAAGCTTGAAGGACGGCCTGAAGGGGTCCTTGAAAGTAAGAGAAGATAAAAAAGGGTGCCATGACTTTAACAAAGATAGCTGCTTTATCTGATCCGTACATCAATTCCATTATGGGGTTAGCGAATACGTATAATACGACAACGGCAAGTCCCCCTGTTATAAACGATAAGCGCAGCGCTTGGTGAAGTCTATACTGAATTTGTTTCATATGGTTCTTTGCATAGGATTCACTGATAGCAGGTACTAGTGCAGTTGAAAGAGAAACGGTAATAAAGGACGGTAGCATTAATAATGGAAGTGCAAAGCCCGTTAATTCTCCGTACTGCTGAGTAGCGATGGTGGTTGCTACTCCAGCAATCGCTAAGCTCTTGGCTACAACAATTGGTTCTAAAAACCAAGAAACTGAACCAATCATACGACTCCCTGTAGTGGGAACAGCGATTCTCATCAAGTCATAAAAGGTATCTTTGCCAGCACGAAGTGATTGAAAAAAGTTACGACGAACGGTTAACTTCTTTTTTCGTTTAAACATATAGAACATATAAAATAGAGATGCCAATTCTCCAAATACAGAAGAGAGCATAGCGCCAGCAGCGGCATATTCAATTCCATAAGGTAAGAATGCCTTTGTACATACAGCGATTAAAGTGATACGAACGACTTGTTCAATGACCTGCGAATAAGCAGCGGGTTTCATTTGCTGAAGACCTTGGAAATAGCCGCGAATAACCGATGAAATAGCGATAATTGGAATAACAGGAATAACCGCTAATAGTGGATATAAGGTACGCTCATCTGTAAAAAAGGTTTTTGCGATAATAGGAGCGAATACTATTAAACTGAGCGTAAATATAAAACTCAATGTACACGTGATGCTTAAAGAAACAACCAGAATCTTTTTAATTTTTCGTTTGTCACCGAGTGCCTGTGCTTCTGCAACTAGCTTTGAAATGGCTACAGGCAATCCTAACTGCGTTAACGTAATAACGAGTACAAGAGTAGGAACAGCCATCATGTATAGGCCAACACCTTCGTTCCCAATCATTCTTGCAATAACAACGCGGTTAATGAATCCGAGAACTCTTGTAATCAATCCAGCTATAATTAAAATAATAGTACCTTGCAAAAATTTAGACATAGATCCTCACTGCTTTCTTGGACAAATTATAATTGATGTAATCCAATATATGCAGGGAATGTGTCCAAGCATGACAAGGAATCAAAGAAATAACAGAGAGCTTGCTGGCTTATATATTTTGCATGCGTGTGAGAAAAGGAGTCGTGAACATGAATTCGATAATATCAGATGAGCAAAAGACAATCATTCAACCAGTAATTGAGAGTAAGCTAGAAGAATTTCATTTAATTGGTTACGAAGACGTAACGGAAGCAGAATTGTGGGGGTATTTGAACCAAAAGAAGTGGAAAAAGCGTCAAGAATTTTCGTTGCATCAGGTTGTTAGTGACGTGTTGACTGTTAAGATTACTGATGTAATGAGCTATGTAACAATTGAATCTTATAAATCAAATATGTTCGAAACTGTTAGTGACAATGAAGATTGGAAAGAATTATTAAAGTAATGCAAATTTTATGGTTCGTCATTTGACAGACCCCTAGTTATCGAAGATAATTAAGTTGGTATTTTACAGCGATCAGCTCATGTGTTTTACATAAGAAGGAGGATTTCTTATTCATGGTTAAAAGAGGACGTATCGTTACCTTTTTCCTCTTAGTACTTTTAATATTTGGTACAATCGGAACAACGGTTACAGGTATTGCAAAAGATATTAAGCTTGGCCTTGATCTTCAAGGTGGGTTTGAAATTTTATATGATGTAAAACCTGCTAAGAAAGGTGATGTCATCGATAACAGTGCACTTAAAAGCACCGTTGAAGCGCTAAATCAGCGTGTGAATGTGCTCGGTGTAAGCGAGCCTAGTATTCAAATTGAAGGAGATGATCGCATTCGCGTACAGTTGGCTGGTGTTACGGATCAGTCACAAGCGCGTGAGCTATTATCAACTGAAGCAAATTTAACCTTCCGTGATGTAAATGACAATATCTTAATGGATGGTTCTGACCTTGCTCAAAATGGTGCAAAACAATCGTTTGATGAAAACAATCAGCCGAGCGTTTCGTTAAAGCTAAAAGATGCGGATAAGTTTAAAGAAGTAACAAAGAAAGTGCTAGATATGGCACCCAATAATTTATTGGTCATCTGGTTAGATTTTGAGGAAGGAAAAGATTCCTATAAGGCAGAAGCAGCTAAGCAAAATCCTAAGTTTTTATCTGCAGCAACTGTAAATCAAGTTTTCTCTCAAAAAGAAGTATCGATTACGGGTGGTAACTTTACAGTTAAAAGTGCTACAGAATTATCAGATCTATTAAATGCAGGCTCTTTGCCTGTTAAATTGGATGAAATTTATTCAACATCTGTCGGGGCTCAATTTGGTGAGAAAGCTCTCGATATGACCGTGTTTGCCGGAGCAATTGGAATTGCTATCATCTTCCTTTTCATGATTGCATTCTACCGTCTACCAGGGCTTATCGCGGTAATTACGCTAAGCTTTTACGTATATTTAAACCTTTTAGTATTCGATCTTATGCATGTTGTTCTTACTCTTCCAGGGATAGCAGCTTTAATTCTTGGAGTCGGGATGGCAGTGGATGCTAATATCATTACATACGAGCGAATTAAAGATGAATTAAGGACAGGCCGATCTGTAATGTCTGCTTTTAAAGCAGGAAATCGCCGTTCCATTGCAACGATTTTCGATGCAAACTTAACAACAATGTTAGCAGCTGTTGTGCTGTTTATCTATGGAACAAGTTCTGTTCAAGGATTTGCGACAACGTTAATGATTGGGATTGTACTGAGCTTTGTGACAGCTGTATATGGAACGAGATTGTTGCTAGCTCTGCTAGTTAACAGCCGTTGGTTAAATAAAAAACCTCACTTATTCGGTGTGAAAAAATCTGAAATTCATGATTTAAGCAAAGACGATGGTCAAACAGTTTTACCAACAGCTTGGGACAGATTTGATTTTGTTAAATACAGAAAACGCTTCTTTGCTTTATCAAGCATCCTTGTTGTAGCTGGAGTTATTGCCTTGCTTATCTTCAAGCTTAACCTAGGAATTGATTTTGCAAGCGGAACGCGAGTTGAAGTAGCAAGTGATAAAGCTTTAACTCAAGAACAGGTAGAAAAGGACATGTCTTCAATTGGATTAGAGTCAGACAATGTGATTATCACGGGTGATGATAAAAAGACGGGAGTTGCCAGCTTTGTAGGTGTACTTTCACAAAAGGAAATTGCTGATTTAAAGGATTACTTCAGTGGAAAGTATGGCTCAGAACCTAACGTAAGTACAGTGTCTCCGACTGTCGGAAAAGAGCTAGCACGCAATGCAATGATTGCGGTATTAATTGCTTCTATTGGAATTATTATTTATGTAGGGTTCCGATTTGAGCTGTATATGGGATTAGCTGCCATTGTAGCCTTACTACATGATGCCTTTTTCATCATTGCTTTCTTCAGTTTAACTCGTCTTGAGGTTGATTTGACATTCATTGCGGCAATCTTAACAATCGTTGGTTATTCAATCAACGATACGATTGTAACGTTTGACCGTATTCGAGAGAATATGAAGAAGTTCAAATCAAAAACGTTTGAGGACTTAAAGTTTATCGTGAACTTAAGTTTGCGTGAGACCCTAACTCGATCGTTGAATACGATTATTACGGTAATTATTGCTGTAGCAGCACTGTTGATTTTTGGAAGTGACTCAATTCTAAACTTCTCTATCGCTCTACTAGTAGGATTAATTGCAGGTACGTACTCATCGATTTTCATTGCCTCTCAGCTGTGGCTTGTATGGAAAGGCAAGCAGCTAGAACGTAAGAGAGTCGTTGAAAACGAAACAGAATAAATGAATGAAAAAGTGCACGGATTATTCCGTGCACTTTTTCTGTGTCTGCCCTTTCAATTCACATCATAAGCTTAGTAGTACAAGAGAATTTTGGGTACGCTAATGAATAATGCCTTTCTAGAAAGGGTGTGAAAAAATGGACAATGAACAGCGGTTTAAAGAAGCACAAACTGCTGCGATGGTAGGGATGGTTGGTAATATTGTCTTGGCTATCATGAAATCGATTGTAGGCGTCATGGCAAACAGTCGAGCACTCATAGCGGACGCCGCCAATTCTGTTTCAGATGTTGCAGGCTCACTTGTGGTTTTTATTGGTGTGAAAATTGCAAAGCAGCCACCTGATGAAGATCATCCTTATGGACATGGAAAAGCTGAATCAATCGCTGCTATTATCGTAGCCGTTCTTTTAGCCATTGTAGGAATTGAAATTTTAACTTCTTCTTTCCAAGCATTTTTTAATCGGATAGAGCCTCCTAAAATTTTTGCTGTCTATGCTCTAGTTGCGGCTATCATTATTAAAGAAGGATTGTACCGCTACACATACCGTATTGGAAAGAAAATAAAAAGTGACGCTGTTATGATTAATGCTCATGATCATCGAGTGGACGTGTTCTCTTCTTTTGCAGCGCTTGTAGGTATTGGAGCTTCTCTTATTGGCGATGAAATTGGGATAGAGTGGTTAGTGTATGCGGATCCTCTCGCAGGATTAATTGTTTCTGTACTTGTGTTAAAAATAGCTTGGACACTAGGAGCAGAGGCTTTTCACAGTACGTTGGATCATGTTCTTCATGAGGAAGATATCGCACATTTAAAAGAGATCGTGTTAGGCGTTGAAGGTGTTGAACGAATTGACACGCTTCATGCAAGAGAGCATGGTTACTATGTTATTGTTGATTTGCGTATTTCAGTCGATCCGTTTATCACGGTGAAAAAGGGCCATCAAATTGGAAAAGTAGTAAAAGAGAAGTTACTGGAAGAACCGAATATTCAAGGTGTATTTGTTCATATTAACCCATATTCAGAAAGTTAAGATTAAGCTCACTCATTGCCCGTTTGGGTTGCCTTTAGTATAATTATGTGGGTTAAGGGGTGAGATGAGATATGCTACAGTCAAAGAAGCGTTGGAATGTAAAACATATAGATGATCCACTTGTTGATGAATTTGCAAAGAAACTCAATATTACACCTCTTGTTGCTTCACTGCTTATTAATCGAGGAATTCAAACAGTAGAAGAAGCCTCACAGTTTTTACATATTGAGGATGAATCTTTTCATGACCCATTTCTTTTAGAAGGTATGGAAGAAACGGTTGCGCGCATTCGTCAAGCGATTGAAAACAATGAACGTATTATGATATATGGGGATTATGATGCTGACGGTGTAAGCAGTACGTCCGTTATGCTTTCTGTTTTAGGTCAACTCGGAGCGCAAGTTGATTTTTATATACCCAATCGTTTTACAGAAGGCTACGGCCCAAACGAACAGGCATTTAGACAGATTGGTGATGAAGGATATGGATTAGTTATTACAGTAGATACTGGAATTTCCGCTGTTAAAGAGGCAAAGCTAGCAGCTGAGATAGGGTTTGATTTAATCATTACAGACCACCATGAACCAGGTCCAGAAATTCCGGAAGCCTATGCGATTATCCATCCTAAACTTCCAGGTGGAGGCTATCCATTCAAAGAGCTAGCTGGAGTTGGAGTAGCGTTTAAATTAGCTCACGCTTTGCTCGGTGAAGCTCCTGAACATTTATTGGAGCTAGCTGTCATTGGTACAATTGCTGATTTGGTGCCGCTAGTAGGAGAAAATCGACTAATAGCGAAAAAGGGCTTACGCTATTTAAAAAGTTCAACTCGACCTGGAGTTGAAGCGCTATTAAAAGTGTGCAGTGTGAAGAAAGAAGACATTACGGAAGACACAATTGGTTTTGCCCTTGCTCCAAGAATTAATGCTGTAGGTCGTCTTCAAGATGCGAACCCGGCAGTCGATTTACTTATGTCTGCTCATTATGAAGAAGCAATCGAGTTAGCAAAAGAAATTGATGCTTTAAATAAAGAGCGCCAACAGATTGTAAATGAAATTACGCAAGAAGCAATCGATACTGTAGAAAGCCTATATCCGCCTAGTGAAAATGCAGTCTTAATTATTGAAGGTGAAGGGTGGAACGCAGGAGTTGTTGGAATCGTAGCTTCTCGGTTGGTTGAAAAGTTCTATCGTCCAACTATTGTGTTAAGTCTGGATCACGAAACCGGCTTAGCAAAAGGATCGGCAAGAAGCATTGCTGGATTTGATTTATTTGCAAACTTATCAAAGAGTCGTGATATTTTACCGCATTTCGGGGGCCACCCGATGGCTGCAGGGATGACGCTTGAAGCGAAGAATGTTGAGCTACTGCGCCAGCGTTTAAATGAACAAGCGCGAGAAGTGCTAACTGAACAAGACTTCATTCCGATTACCTCGATTGATACGATATGCAAAGTTGAGGATATTACAATCGCTGGTATTGAAGAGCTCCAAACACTCGCTCCTTTTGGCATGCATAACCCCAAGCCGAAGGTGCTTGTTGAGCGTGTTACGCCAACATCAATGCGTAAAATCGGCAGTGATAAAAACCATTTAAAGCTTGTTGTAGAAGATAACGGGCTATCAATTGACGTCGTAGGGTTTGGTTTAGGACATGTATTAGATGAAGTCTCTCCGTTAGCCAAAGTATCGTTAGTCGGTGAGCTTTCAATTAACGAATGGAATAATATACGCAAGCCACAGCTCATGATTGAAGATGTAGCAGTGAGTGAATGGCAGCTTTTTGATTATCGTAATTCATTTGATATGAAGAGATTCTTTCAAGAAATTTTCACGAAAGAAATGGATATCGTGACGTTTAATCAACAAACCGTTCAAAAGCATGCAGCGATTTTGCCGATGGATCAAGTCGTTGAGATTTCGACAGATGAACAAGCTAGTCTATATAATTCAGCTGATAAACAAATGATTCTTTTAGATTTACCAGATTCAAAAGAGAGGTTAAATCTCTTATTTGCTGAAGGAAAGCCGGCTCGAATTTATGCGATGTTCGTAACGGAAAATGATAGTTATTTTGATACGATTCCGACTCGTGAACATTTTAAGTGGTTTTATGGACTGCTGGCTAAAAGAAGCCCGTTTGATTTAAAACACTATAAAGAAGAGATTGCCATTCATAAAGGCTGGACAAAAGATACAATTGATTTTATCTGCCAGGTGTTTTTCGAACTAGAATTTGTTACAATAAACAATGGTCTAATTTCGCTAGTGAAAAATAGTCCTAAACGTGATTTAATAGAGTCTGTGACTTATCGCAAGAAACAGCAACAAATTGAAATGGAAAAAAACTTTATTTATAGTTCATATGCACAGTTAAAAAGTGAGTTTGAGAAGCTTCTTGCAAGTGCGGATGAATGAGGAGGCAACATTAGAATGAATTTTAAAGATTATATTACAATTGTACCTGACTGGCCAAAACCAGGTATTAAGTTTAAAGATATCTCAACATTAATGGATAATGGTGAAGCGTATCGTGCAGCGACAGATGAAATCATGAAGTATGCAAAAGATAAAGAAATTGATATCATCGTTGGGCCTGAAGCACGTGGGTTTATCGTTGGTTGTCCAGTTGCGTATGCGCTAGGTGTGGGCTTTGCACCAGTTCGTAAAGAAGGTAAATTACCTCGTGAGGTAATTAAAGTTGATTATGGCTTAGAATATGGAAAAGACGTATTAACAATCCATAAAGATGCAATTAAGCCAGGGCAACGCGTATTAATTACAGACGACTTATTAGCAACAGGTGGAACAATTGAAGCAACAATTAAACTAGTTGAAGAACTAGGCGGAGTAGTTGCTGGCATTGCGTTCCTTATTGAGTTATCATACTTAGATGGACGCGAAAAGCTAGAAGGATACGACGTATTTACATTAATGACGTACTAATGAACGGATTTATAATCAAACAGAGAAGAGACTGAGACATAAGTAGTTCTGCCTCTACTGTACCTGAACGATTGAGAGTTTCTTACTTTTAATCGTTCAGGTTTTTTGTTGATTGTGAAAACAATGTTGGAAACAGGGTGGAATGGAGCGTAGGACACTCGACTCCTGCGGGAAAGAGAGGGAAACCTGAGATCCCGCAGCGCAGCGAGGAAGCTCAGGTTCCTCCCCGCGGAAAGCGAGTGGCCGTAGCGCAATGGAACGAACGTGTTCAGACAAACCAAAGAGATGGGAACAGCTAGTGTTCGTCTCTTAGAAGCAATCATTTTGTTATGTCCCAAACTCTTTTTTGTTTAATACGAAGAAAGCAAAAGATTGAAATGTGACTTTATTTGATAAATTATTACCAAAGGCTTTACATCTCTATTAATTTTCATGATAATAGTTACAATATGAATTAATAAAAATGCTAGTTGATAAAGGTGATTTCATGGCAAATGAGCAAGTCCTAACAGCAGAACAGGTCATTGATAATTCGAGACGGTATTTGGATGAAGAGGATGTTGCGTTTGTTCAAGCAGCATATGATTTTGCAAAAGAAGCACATAAAGAGCAATATCGTAAATCAGGAGAACCGTATATCATTCATCCTATACAGGTTGCAGGGATTTTAGTTGATCTTGACATGGATCCAGCCACAATTGCAGCTGGATTCTTACACGATGTCGTTGAAGATACAGAGATATCGCTAAAAGATTTAGAGAAAGCTTTCAACTCAGAAGTTTCAATGTTAGTAGACGGTGTTACAAAACTTGGGAAAATTAAATATAAATCAAAAGAAGAGCAGCAGGCAGAAAACCATCGCAAAATGTTTGTTGCAATGGCACAAGATATTCGCGTTATTTTAATTAAGTTAGCCGACCGTTTGCATAATATGCGTACATTAAAGCACTTACCACAAGAGAAACAGCGCCGCATTTCAAACGAAACGCTGGAGATTTTTGCACCGCTTGCTCATCGCTTGGGGATTTCAAAGATTAAGTGGGAGCTTGAAGACACAGCTCTGCGCTATTTAAATCCGCAGCAGTATTATCGAATTGTAAACTTGATGAAGAAAAAGCGAGCAGAGCGCGAACAGTACTTAGAAGAAGTTATTGATGAAGTACGCGAGAACGTTGATGATGTGTCGATTAAAGTTGAGATTTCAGGTAGACCAAAGCATATCTATTCAATCTATCGCAAAATGGCCCTTCAAAATAAGCAGTTTAATGAAATCTATGATTTGCTTGCAGTGCGTATTATTGTAGACAGCATTAAAGATTGCTATGCGGTACTTGGTATTATCCACACCTGTTGGAAACCAATGCCTGGCCGCTTTAAAGATTATATTGCAATGCCAAAGCAAAATATGTATCAGTCTCTTCATACAACTGTTATTGGGCCAAAAGGCGATCCCTTGGAAGTTCAGATTCGTACTTTTGATATGCATCAAATTGCAGAGTATGGAATTGCTGCACATTGGGCTTATAAAGAAGGCAAGTCAACGGAACATGCATCTTTCGAAGAGAAGTTGACTTGGTTCCGCGAAATTTTAGAGTTCCAAAATGACGCTAATGATGCAGAAGAGTTCATGGAATCATTGAAAATTGACTTATTTTCGGACATGGTCTATATTTTTACGCCAAAAGGCGATGTGATTGAATTACCGTCTGGTTCAGTTCCGATTGACTTTGCATATCGCATTCACTCAGAAATTGGGAATAAAACAATCGGTGCGAAAGTCAATGGAAAGATGGTCACGCTGGATTATCGTCTAAAAACGGGAGATATCATTGAAATTTTAACATCTAAGCATTCCTATGGACCAAGTAAAGATTGGCTGAAGCTTGCTCAAACATCTCAGGCAAAAAACAAGATACGTCAGTTCTTTAAGAAGCAAAGCCGAGATGAAAATATTGAAAAAGGCAAAGAGCTTGTTGAAAAAGAAATTCGTCAAATGGAATTTGACGTAAAAGAAGTATTAACAACCGATAATATTAAACGAGTAGCCGAAAAGTTTAACTTCTCAAATGAAGATGATATGTATGCAGCAATTGGATATAACGGTTTAACTGCTGCTCAGGTTGCGAATCGTTTGACAGAGAAATGGCGAAAGCAGCGTGATCAAGAGCAGGAAGTGCAGGTAGATGATCTGGCTCGAGATACGGCAGCGAAGCGTGTACGTCAGCATAAGCGCAAAGACTCTGGTGTTATTGTACCAGGTGTTGAAAATATGCTTATTCGTTTATCGAAATGCTGTAATCCAGTTCCTGGTGATGAGATTGTAGGATTCATTACAAAGGGTCGGGGAGTATCTGTTCACCGCGCAGACTGTTTAAATGTCCATACGGAGGATTCGGAAAATCGCTTAATTCCAGTTGAGTGGGAAACGCATATTAAAGAAGGTAAAGAATTTAACGTCGAGATTGAGATATCTGGTTATGATCGTCGCGGCTTGTTAAACGAAGTGCTTCAAGCTGTCAATGAAACAAAAACCAATATTTCAGCCGTCTCTGGTCGATCGGATCGAAATAAAATGGCAACCATTAATATGTCAATCTCTATTCATAACATTAGTCATCTTCATAAAGTTGTTGAACGAATTAAGCAAATTCGTGATATCTATTCGGTTCGTCGTATTATGCATTAAGAAAGGTACGTGAAGAATGAAAGTTGTAGTGCAGCGTGCAAAAGAAGCAAATGTTACCGTTGAAGGTGAAGTCGTTGGTGAAATTAGCAAAGGCTTTATGCTCTTAGTAGGAGTTACGCATGAAGATGAAATGAAAGATGCGGATTACCTTGCAGATAAAATAGTCAACCTACGAGTGTTTGAAGACGAAACAGGAAAAATGAATCACTCATTGCTCGATATTGAAGGTGAAATTCTATCTGTTTCGCAGTTTACGTTATATGGTGATTGTCGAAAAGGAAGACGCCCAAATTTTATGGGAGCGGCAAAGCCAGACAAAGCGCTTACGCTGTATAATTATTTTAACGAGCAGCTAGAAAAAAAGGGAGTTCGTGTTCAAACCGGCTCGTTTGGAGCAATGATGGACGTTAGCTTCACCAATGATGGGCCTGTTACGTTAATTATTGAAAGCAAAGATAAATAAATGATTAAAAAAGCGTCTGTTGCATCATGTGCAAACAGGCGCTTTTTCTATTGTTGCTTGAAATATTGCTGAATTCCTAAGGCTACTTGGTGAGCGACTCTTCGCTGATACCCAACGGAATTAATGTAGGTTTCCTCACGCTTATTACTTAAAAAACCTAGCTCTAATAAAATGCTTGGGCGCTTATTTTCACGCAGCACGTAGTAGTCTCCAAAACGCACTCCTTTGTCCTTTAAGTCACTGTGATGGACAAGTGAAGCGTGGATAGAGCCAGCTAGAATAGAGTCTTGGTTATCATGGTAAAAGTACGTGATGAGTCCTGTTAAGTCAGGGTTAGCAACGCTGTTATAATGAATGCTAATATATAAATCAGCGCTGTTTGAAGCTAGAATACGATTGGACAGCTCTACATATGAATCGTCTGTTCTTGTTAATTTTACGGTGGCACCATCGTTTTGAAGCTCTTCTTGTACGAAACGAGCAGTTCGGAGCGTTAAGTCCTTTTCATACGTACCTTGTGTACCTATGGCCCCTTTATCTTTCCCACCGTGTCCGGGATCTAAAATGATGGTTTTCCCTTTTAAATAATCTGTAGGTGCGTTTTGGATAACAGGTGTAGATTTTAGCTCAATTTGCTGCTGTGGAGAGAGGTTGTTAAAGTCTAATAACGCTGTATGTGGTTTAGAAATCCAGCCTTCAAGGTCTTGAAATTGTACAAAAAGCCAATTTCCCTGCTGATCTATAACGCTAACCCGATCATTTTGCTTAAGTGTTGCTGAAATGGAAAAAGCTAAACCTGGTCCTGTTCGAACATGTAAGGTATCGGCTGTAACGATTCTAGGTGAAAAACTCGGAGATTCTGGCTCATCGAAGGAAGAGAGACAAACGAGTATGATAACAGACAACAAGAAATAAAGTTTAGATGAACGAAAAAAAGCGATACGTATCCCTCCTTTATCACAGACTAAGTAATTCGAGGTTGTGAAAGAAAATCCTTTCATTTATGAAAGATGTCGACTTTTTTGGCAATGCTATAAAGAGCATATTTAGTGTGAAAGCACTTAGAAAGAAGGGATACGTACATGAAATTTAGTGATAAAGGAGAGCATTCCTTTCAACAAAATCAGTCGCTTTTCGGCATGCAGTTCCACGACTTCGTAGATAAAGAAAAGGATGCTTCGTCAATTGAATTAGCGTCTGAATTTGGTTTGTCGCTTCGAGATGTGCAAAAGCTTAGGAAACAGCTAAACCGCTCATAATTCATTTCGTTTCCAACTTACCAATAATTTATGGCCGTGAAGTTCTTGACAACTGTTCATTTCATTCGTAATATAGTAAACAATTGCTATATTTTAAAGAACGGCTATTACATAGCTTAATTTTATATGAATAGAACCTATGATGAAGAAAAGTAATTGAGATGACACATGGAGAGAGAAAAAATGCCTTGGGCTGAAAGCATTTTACATGATGACTCAATGAATGAACACTTCGGAGGTTTCGCTCTGAAAGCACGGTTAGTAGGAGCTGAACGGTTTCGTACGTTAACGAATGAGTGGAAGTGTACAGCATGTATGCTTCAATTAGGGTGGTACCACGTGATTTAAACTCTCGTCCCTACTAGTTGCTAGTAGAGATGAGAGTTTTTTTGTTATAGAAAATGAAGTTATAGGAGGCATATGACGCTTTATGTCAGTTCAAATACCAAGAGGAACTCAAGATATCTTACCAGGAAAAGTAGAATACTGGCAGTTTGTGGAGCAAAAAGCTCGTGAAATCTGTCGTGCATTTAACTACAAAGAAATTCGTACACCAATGTTTGAGCATACGGAGTTATTTCAGCGTGGTGTGGGAGAAACAACTGATATTGTTCAAAAAGAAATGTATACCTTCAAAGACCGAGGGGATAGAAGCTTAACGCTTCGTCCGGAAGGAACTGCTGCTGTTGGACGTTCTTACGTAACGCATAAAATGTTTGGAAATCCAAATCAACCAACGAAGCTTTTCTATATTGGTCCCATGTTCCGATATGAAAGACCGCAAGCAGGGCGCTTCCGCCAATTCGTTCAGTTTGGTGTTGAAGCTCTTGGAGTAAACAATCCAGCTATTGATGCAGAAGTGTTAGCGTTATTAATGAATTTTTACCAATCGCTAGGTTTAAAAAAGCTAAAGCTAGTTGTAAACAGCCTGGGAGATACGGAAAGTCGTCAAGCGCATCGCCAAGCGCTAATTGATCATTTCTCTCCGCGTATCGGTGAGTTTTGTAGCGATTGTCAAAATCGTTTGCACAAAAACCCACTTCGCATTTTAGATTGTAAGAAAGATCGTGATCATGAGCTTATGAACACAGCGCCGTCTATCTTAGAGTATTTAAATGACTATTCAAAAGAGTACTTCGAAAGCGTACAGCAATACTTAACAGATTTAGATATTGAGTATGTCGTTGACCCAACGTTAGTTCGCGGATTAGATTATTACAATCACACAGCGTTTGAGTTAATGAGTGAAGCAGATGGATTTGGTGCTATCACTACGCTATGTGGCGGAGGACGTTATAACGGACTTATTCAAGAAATTGGTGGACCTGAAACGCCAGGAATTGGGTTTGCTTTAAGTATTGAGCGCTTATTGTCAGCATTAGAAGCTGAAAACATTGAGCTTCCAGTTGAAAAAGGCATTGATTGCTATGTTGTAACACTTGGTGATGCAGCAAAAGCAAAATCAGTCGCGCTTGTTAATAAACTACGAAAAGCAGGATTTGTAGCAGAAAAAGATTATCAAGATAAAAAAGTAAAAGGTCAATTCAAATCAGCAGATCGTTTGGAAGCAAAATACGTAGTGGTCCTTGGTGATGATGAATTAGCTAAAGGCGTAGCCAACGTCAAAGATATGGCACTAGGCGAGCAAGAAGAAGTGAAGTTAGAAGAGCTAGTAGCTTACTTAGAGAACAAAGCTTAAGGAGGAACAGTCATGACAAAACGTTCATATTACTGTGGTGACGTAACGGAAACGGCCATTGGTGAAAAAGTATTGTTAAAAGGTTGGGTGCAAAAACGCCGTGATTTAGGAGGGTTAATCTTTATAGATTTACGTGATCGAGGAGGCTTAGTACAAGTCGTATTTAACCCTGAGGTATCACAAGAAGCGCTTGAAATTGCAGAAAACGTTCGTAACGAGTATGTATTACAAGTTGAGGGGAAAGTAGTCGGCAGACAAGAAGGAACGATTAACCCGAACTTAAAAACAGGTAAAATCGAAATTCACGCTGAGCGTATGACGGTATTAAATGAAGCAAAGACGCCTCCGTTTGCTCTTAATGATCAAACGGATGTATCAGAAGATGTTCGTTTAAAATATCGTTATTTAGATCTTCGTCGTCCAGAAATGTTTTCAACGTTAAAGATGAGAAGTGACGTTACAAAAACAATTCGTAATTTCTTAGATGATAACGACTTCTTAGATGTAGAAACACCAATTCTAACAAAAAGTACGCCAGAAGGTGCTCGTGATTATCTTGTACCAAGCCGCGTGCACCCAGGTGAATTTTACGCGCTTCCGCAGTCGCCACAAATCTTTAAACAGCTGTTAATGGTAAGCGGCGTAGAGCGCTACTATCAGATTGCGCGATGCTTCCGTGATGAAGATTTACGTGCTGATCGTCAACCTGAATTTACGCAAGTCGATATTGAAACTTCTTTCTTAACGCAAGAAGAAATCATGACATTGACAGAAGAAATGATGTCAAAAGTGATGAAAAATGTAAAAGGATTAGATATTCAAACACCTTTTCCACGCATTTCTTATGATGAAGCAATGAGTCGCTTTGGTTCTGATAAGCCAGATACGCGCTTTGCTATGGAGCTTGTCGATTTATCTGAGCTTGTAAAAGATTGCGGGTTTAAAGTGTTCAGTGCCGCGGTAGAAAGCGGTGGGCAAGTTAAAGCAATTAACGTTAAAGGAGCTGCGGGGAATTATTCTCGTAAAGATATCGATGCGTTAACAGATTTTGTGAAGATTTACGGTGCGAAAGGTCTTGCATGGCTAAAAGTTGAAGCTGAAGGACTGAAAGGACCAATTAGTAAATTCTTTAACGAAGAAGAACAAGCGCAGTTTATGAGCACGCTACAGGTTGAAGAAGGCGATTTATTATTATTTGTTGCAGATAAAAAATCAGTAGTGGCAGATGCATTAGGTGCGCTCCGATTAAAGCTGGCTAAAGAGCTTGGCCTAATTGATGAGTCACTATTTAACTTCCTGTGGGTAACAGATTGGCCACTTCTTGAGCATGATGAAGAAGAAGGTCGTTACTATGCAGCTCACCATCCGTTTACAATGCCGGTTCGTGAAGACTTACCGCAGTTAGAAACGAATCCAGGTGCCGTTCGCGCTCAAGCGTATGATCTTGTTCTAAACGGCTATGAGCTTGGTGGTGGATCACTGCGTATTTATGAGCGTGACATTCAAGAACAAATGTTTAAAACGCTTGGCTTTACGCTTGAAGAAGCGCATGAACAATTTGGTTTCTTACTTGAAGCATTTGAATACGGTACACCTCCTCACGGTGGAATTGCATTAGGACTTGATCGTCTTGTTATGCTGCTTGCTGGACGTACGAACCTTCGTGATACGATTGCATTCCCGAAAACAGCAAGTGCAAGCTGTCTACTAACAAACGCACCGGGTGAAGTAAGCGAAGCTCAGCTTGAGGAACTAAATCTAGATATTCGAAAAGCAAAAACAGAAGCATAATATTGCAAAACAAAATCTTCTGTGATAAGATACTTTCAAGAACAATAGAGTCCTGATATGTTCGTCTTTACAACAGTTTTGACCGAACAATTTGTTGCTTGGGAACTCGGAGTTTTTATACAGCGTACATGCCTTTTCTAAGGACTTACAGTGTGTAAAACAGAGTACCCACCTGCCGAGAGCGGGTTCAAAACGAAAGCATTAAGACGGCATTATTGGGACTAGCCTACATAAAAACCTTCTCTGTCGTATAGAGAAGGTTTTTTTATGAGTTTTAATACGTAAACCGATAGACATGCTTGCTTTTGAAGAAAAGTGTGTTATAGTCTAATTCGTATAAAATCATTATGCAAGCATTTGCGATGATAGAAAAACTTGAAAAGTATACACTACTAAAAAGTGTTGAAATAGAA
The DNA here is from genome assembly GCF_056820425.1 of Priestia sp. KCTC 13724. Classification (NCBI taxonomy): domain Bacteria; kingdom Bacillati; phylum Bacillota; class Bacilli; order Caryophanales; family Bacillaceae; genus Priestia; species Priestia sp. KCTC 13724. The sequence continues at coordinate 100,717 of NZ_JBXDLD010000018.1, forward strand.
AGGCGGAGTGTTGAAACAATGTTGCATCAATTTTCACGTAATGAACTAGCGATTGGGAAAGATGGCTTAGCAACTTTAAAAGGGAGTACAGTAGCTATTTTAGGAATTGGAGGCGTTGGTTCGTTTTCGGCAGAGGCGCTTGCTCGTTCAGGTGTTGGACGATTAATTTTGGTTGATAAAGACGATGTGGATATCACAAACGTAAATCGTCAAATTCATGCTTTATTATCAACAGTAGGTAAACCTAAGGCAGATTTAATGCGCGATCGAATTCTTGATATTAATCCTGAGTGTGAAGTCATCTCGTTAAAAATGTTTTATACAGAAGAAACATATGAGCAGTTTTTTAGCTATGAACCTGATTTTGTGGTTGATGCTTCTGATACTATTTCGTATAAAATTCATTTAATGAAAGAGTGTTTAAAGCGAAATATCCCGATAATCTCAAGCATGGGCGCTGCTAATAAAATGGATCCAACGCGCTTTAAAATTGCTGATATTTCAAAAACTCATACGGACCCAATTGCGAAAGTCGTGCGTACGCGACTTCGTAAAGAAGGAGTTCGCAAAGGAATTAACGTTGTCTTTTCTGATGAAAGACCAATCGTCATTCGTGAAGAAATCCGTAAAGAAGTAGGAAACGATGCAGCGGAAATTCGCAAAGCCAAAATGCCACCATCATCAAATGCATTTGTTCCCTCTGTTGCAGGTTTAATCATGGCTGGACACGTCATTAATGAACTGCTAGCAGACGTAACAATTAAGCGTGTTGGCGACGATAAGTAATAAAAAGCCCCAGTAGGCTCTGCCTTAAAAAATAAAGTTTACCTTTATCTTTTTTAAGGAACTGCCTCTTTGGGGCTTTTTTCATGGAGATAAATTTTTATAAACCTGTGCCAATGCTTGTTCGAATTTTCCTGTTCTCTTTGGCTCATAATAGCGTTTATTCTTTATTTTATCAGGAAGGTATTGCTGTTTAACCCAGCCGTTTTCAAAGTCGTGAGGGTATTGATAATTCTGTGCTCTCCCTAGCTTAGCTGCTCCTTTATAATGACCGTCTTTTAAATGGTTTGGGACGTCCCCGGATAAGCCTTTTTTAATATCAGCAATAGCAGCGTCAAGCGCTTTGTAAGCTGAGTTGGACTTTGGAGATAAACAAAGTTCAATAACAGCGTTGGCTAATGGTATACGAGCTTCTGGAAAGCCTAGCCTCTCAGCTGATTCAATGGCAGACAGTGTTCTTGCACCGGCTTGAGGGCTTGCTAGTCCAACATCTTCGTACGCAATGACTAAAAGTCGTCTGTTAATACTCACTAAATCACCAGCTTCAATCAGTCTCCCTAAATAATGAAGCGCAGCGTTTACGTCGCTTCCACGAATGGATTTTTGAAATGCTGAAAGTACGTCGTAATGAGCATCTCCATCTTTATCGTGTGAAAAATATTTTTGTTGCAAGCACTGCTCGGCAATGTCAAGCGTGATATGGATGACGCCTTCCTCATTTTCGTCCGTAGATAAAATAGCAAGCTCAAGGGCATTTAGCGCGGAACGAACATCACCGTTACAGCTTGTTGTAAAATGAAGCATTGCATCACGATCAACCTGAACATTTTGATTTCCATATCCGCGTTCTTTATCATGCAGTGCTCGGTTCAACGCTTGTTCAATATCATCTGGCTCTAACGATTTTAGTTCAAAGATTTGACACCGGCTTCGAATTGCGGGGTTAATAGCGTGATAAGGGTTGCTTGTTGTAGCACCAATTAACGTAATGAGTCCGTTTTCTAGATAAGGAAGTAAAAAGTCTTGTTTTCCTTTATCTAGTCGATGTACTTCGTCTAGTAATAAAATTACTTTCCCGGACATTTTTGCTTCCTCGGCGACAATTTCCATATCTTTTTTATTATTCACAACCGCATTTAGCTGTCGAAAAGCTGTTTTGGTTGTTTTAGCAATAGCTGTAGCAATAGATGTTTTCCCTACACCGGGCGGACCGTATAGAATCATTGAGCTTAGGTGGTTGGCTTTGACCATTCGATAAATCATTTTGTCTTTTCCAACAAGATGCTGCTGTCCAATAATTTCATTGATATCTTTAGGACGCATGCGAAATGCAAGCGGGTTATTATTCATGCAGTGACCTCCTTTTAGAATTAAATATATAGTTTGATTTTACTGTATCATATCTAAAAAAGTGTTGAAATTTCTCTCATAGGGATAGTATGATATAATGTCAACAGTATAACGTTTTTAAATAGACTATTTAAATTTGAAATAATGAATAATGAACGACCTATTATAAACACCTTATGGATATGAGAAGGAGTGGAGAAAATGAAAATCTCGACAAAAGGACGCTACGGTTTAACAATTATGATTGCACTGGCAAAACGCTTTGGTGAAGGTCCCATTTCATTAAAAACAATCGCTCAAAACCATGACTTATCGGAACATTATCTTGAGCAATTAATTTCGCCTCTTCGTAATGCAGGTCTTGTAAAAAGCGTCAGAGGTGCGTACGGTGGCTATATTTTAGCACATGAACCTACCAATATTACAGCAGGAGACATTATTTCGGTACTGGAAGGACCAATTAGTCCAGTAGAAGGATTGGAAGACGAAGAGCCAGCTAAAAGAGAGCTGTGGATTCGCATTCGTGATGCAGTTAAAGAAGTGTTAGATAGCACAACGCTTGAAGATTTAGCGAATCATTCAGGTGATGAAGAAGAATCATATATGTTTTATATTTAATTGGTTGAGTTAGGAGGAGTTTTTAGTTGGAGCGTATTTATGTAGACCATGCAGCAACGTCTCCTGTACACCCAGCAGTTGTTGAAAAAATGACGACGTTTATGCATGAGCATTTTGGGAATCCGTCAAGCATTCATCACTACGGACGAGAAAGTCGCAGATATTTGGATGAAGCGCGTCAAACAATTGCCAGCAGTATTGGAGCACGTGAAAATGACATTATCTTCACGAGCGGTGGAACGGAAGCAGACAACATGGCGCTGATTGGTGTTGCGCTTGCGAATAAACATCGTGGCAATCATATTATTACGACATCTATTGAGCATCATGCTGTGTTGCATACTTGTCAGTTTCTAGAAGAACAAGGTTTTGAAGTGACGTATCTACCGGTTGATGAAACTGGACGTGTGTCGGTTGAAGATATTAAGAGGTCCTTAACGGATAGAACGATTTTAGTTTCAGTTATGTACGGCAACAATGAGGTTGGCACAATCCAGCCAATTTCAGAAATTGGTGCCTTGTTAAAAGAATATGGTGCTTATTTCCATACGGATGCAGTGCAAGTTTATGGATTAATTTCATTAAATGTGCAACAATTAGGTGTCGATCTTCTCTCCGTTTCTTCTCATAAAGTTAACGGACCAAAAGGGATTGGCTTTTTATATGCTGCTCCACACGTTACGCTTTCGCCACTTTTATTTGGAGGAGAGCAAGAGAGAAAGCGCAGAGCAGGTACAGAGAACATGGCAAGCATTGTCGGATTTGAACAAGCTGTTCGCATTGCGCAAGAATCATTAAAAGAACGTGCAGCTCAATATAAGCAGTTTAAAGAACGAATGATACAGGTATTGGAAGAAGAGCAAGTATCGTTTGATATAAACGGAAATGTCGAGTATTCTTTACCACATATACTAAATCTTTCTTTCAAAGGTGTAAACGTTGAATCTATGCTTGTGAATTTGGATTTAGCAGGTATTGCTGCATCAAGCGGATCAGCTTGTACAGCAGGAGCTGTAGATCCGTCTCACGTACTTGTTGCCATGTTTGGCAAGGACTCTAACCGTATTACTTCATCAATTCGCTTCAGTTTTGGGTTGGGTAATACAATGGAGCAAATAGAAGAATTAGCTCGTAAAACAGCAACAATCGTAAAGCGATTGGCAAGATAAAAGAACACGTTTATTGGAGGTGACTAAGTTGACGAAAGCACCAAAAGATACGCGTGTTGTTGTTGGAATGAGTGGAGGAGTAGACTCTTCAGTCGCTGCTCTGTTATTAAAACAACAAGGTTATGATGTAGTTGGAATCTTCATGAAAAACTGGGATGATACGGATGAAAATGGCGTATGTACAGCAACAGAAGATTACAATGACGTCATTCGCGTATGTAATCAAATCGGTATACCTTACTATGCAGTCAACTTTGAAAAACAATATTGGGATAAAGTATTTACGTATTTCCTTGATGAGTACAAAGCAGGGCGTACGCCAAATCCTGATGTTATGTGTAATAAAGAAATTAAATTTAAAGCATTTTTAGAACATGCGATGACGCTTGGTGCAGACTATTTAGCAACAGGGCACTACGCGCAAGTGGCGTATCGTGATGGCGAGTACAAAATGCTTCGAGGAGTAGACAATAATAAAGACCAAACGTATTTCTTAAACCAGCTTGGTCAAGAACAGCTATCAAAAGTTATGTTCCCACTTGGAGGAATTGAAAAATCCAAAGTGCGTGAGATTGCGAAAGAAGCGGGACTTGCGACAGCTATTAAGAAAGATAGCACAGGCATTTGTTTTATTGGAGAACGTAATTTTAAACAGTTTTTAAGTCAGTACCTTCCAGCTCAGCCTGGTCTTATGCAAACGTTAGATGGTGAAGTAAAAGGAAACCATGACGGCCTGATGTATTATACAATCGGCCAACGTCACGGACTTGGAATTGGTGGAAGCGGAGAACCTTGGTTTGCTGTTGGTAAAGATCTAGAGAAAAACGTTCTTTATGTCGACCAAGGATTTCATAATGAGCTGTTATACTCAACTTCTATTACGGCAACTAACGTTAGCTGGGTAAGCGATCGTGAATGGAACGAACCGCTTTCTTGCACAGCTAAATTCCGTTACCGCCAAGAAGATAATGAAGTAACAGTTGAGAAGCTAGATGAAAATACGGTTAAAGTTCTTTTTAAGAACCCAGTTCGTGCCGTAACGCCAGGACAAGCTGTCGTATTCTATAACGGTGAAGAGTGTCTAGGTGGAGCTACAATTGATAATGTATATAAAGATGAAGAGCAGCTTTGGTACGTATAATACGAATCCAAGGGCTTTTTAACAAAACCTCGGCTCTGTAGAGCGGGGGTTTTGTTATGATATACTACTAGTAATCGGATAAACTAATAAAAAACAACGGTGGAGTGAAAAATGACAGATAAAAATCAATTAGGTATTCAATATATGCAAGATGGAAAATTTGAAGAAGCAGCAAAAACATTTTCAGAAGCAATCGGAGAAAATCCCAAAGACCCGGTTGTATACGTGAACTTTGGTAACCTTTTAGCCGCGGTTAGCGAAACAGATCGTGCGCTAAAATTTTATGAACGTGCCATTGAAATTGATGAGGAAACAGCAACGGCTTACTACGGTGCTGGCAACGTATATTTTAACCTTGAACAGTTAGAACAAGCGAAGCATTATTTTGATCTAGCTATTAAAAAGGGCTTAAATTCGTCAGATGTGCATTTTATGCTCGGTTTAACACTATTTCATTTAGAACAAATAACGTATGCTCTACCATATTTAAAACGAGCAGTAGAGCTTAATGAACACGATACAGAAGCAAGATTTCAGCTTGGACTTTGTTTAGCTCAGCTGGAAATGGTAGATGAAGCGGTAGAGGAGTTACTGCGCGTTGTCCAAGAAGACGAGGAGCATGCTGATGCTTACTACAATTTAGGAGTAGCTTATGCGATGAAAGATGATAAGGATAAGGCTATCTCAATGTTTGATCAAGCGCTACAAATCCAGCCAGATCATCATATGGCAGCAAATGGTAAAAACGTTCTTTCAATGATGGAACACTAAGAAGTGAATGTAAAAATGGGGGAATAGTATGAGTGAGGAAGTTCTAAACCCTTTACAACCCGATGAAGAAAAAACGTACATAAAAGGCACGGCAATTGTCACGGTCTTTCATAATGAAGAAAATTTGTATAACGTAACAAGAATTAGAATAAAAGAAACAAATGTATCCATGGACGATAAAGAAGCGATTGTTACGGGATATTTCCCCCGTTTGAACGAAGATGAACTTTACACTTTTATTGGAAACTTTAAAGAGCATCCGAAATTTGGCCTTCAGTTTCAAGTAGAGCAATTTAAAAAAGAGCTTCCCCAGTCAAAACAAGGGGTCATTCAGTACTTATCAAGTAATCTCTTTAACGGTATTGGTAAAAAAACCGCAGAAAATATTGTAGAAGCACTTGGTGAACGTGCAATTTATCGAATGCTACAAGACCCTGCGGTATTGAAAAAGGTGTCTAGGCTATCTGCTGATAAAGCAGAAAAGCTAATCGTTCAGCTGCGAGAGCACCAGGGGTTAGAAGAAGTAATGGTTAAGCTGACAGATTTGGGATTTGGTCCGCAGCTTTCCATGAAAATTTTCCAAGCTTATAAACAAGAGGCGCTAGAAGTGATTCAAACAAACCCCTATCAGCTTGTTGAAGATGTTCAAGGAATCGGCTTTAACCGAGCGGATGAATTAGGAAGGAAGCTAGGGTTAGCAACCAACCATCCTAACCGGCTTCGAGCTGGAATTTTATACGTTATCGAGCATGAATGCAATCAAATGGGACACGTCTACGTGAAAGCAGAGCAATTGTATCAGAAAACGGGAGAGCTGTTACAAAAAAGTCGTCAAGAACCGTTATCAGAAATGAATATTATACGAGAGATTGATGCACTAAAAGAAGAGAAAAAAATTATTATTGATGACGATAAAATGTACTTCCCACCGCTTTTTTATGCTGAAAAAGGAGTCGTTAAAGCGATTGGTAAGCTAATGGCTCAAACAGAGTATGAAGAGCAATTTCCTGAATCAGAATTTCTTCTAGCTCTAGGGGAGTTAGAAGAGCGTCTAGGCGTGCAGTATGCACCTTCGCAAAGAGAAGGAATTCAAAAAGCGCTTTTATCCCCAATGCTTTTGCTTACAGGAGGACCAGGTACCGGTAAAACAACAGTTATAAAGGGAATTGTTGAACTTTATGCAGAGCTTCATGGCTGTTCGTTAAATCCAGGGGATTATAAAAAAGACGAAGGATTTCCAGTGCTGCTTGTCGCTCCTACAGGTCGAGCTGCTAAACGGATGAGCGAGGCTACTGGACTGCCAGCGGTGACAATCCACAGACTTTTAAAGTGGAATGGACAAGAAGGGTTTGACCACAATGAAGAAAATCCAATCAATGGTAAGTTACTGATTGTGGACGAGGTCTCTATGGTAGATTTATGGCTTGCTCACCAGCTCTTTAAATCACTTCCAGCTAGCATCCAAGTAGTGCTTGTAGGTGATGAAGATCAATTACCTTCAGTTGGTCCTGGTCAGGTGTTGAAAGATTTATTACATTCTGAAGCTGTTCCTACCGTACGATTAACAGATGTATATCGCCAAGAAGAAGGCTCATCTATCATTGATTTGGCTCATGAAATTAAAAAAGGACGTCTTCCATCCGATTTGACTAATCAGCAAGGCGATCGTTCCTTTATTCGTTGTTACGGAGCGCAAATTACAGATGTTGTCAAACAAGTGTGCGGCAATGCTGTAAAAAAAGGCTATACGGCTAAAGATATTCAAGTGCTGGCTCCAATGTATAAAGGTCCAGCGGGGATTGATAAAATGAATGAAGTACTGCAAGAATTATTTAATCCAGCCTCTCAACAGCGGAGAGAGTTAAAGCACGGAGATGTAACATATCGTGTAGGCGATAAGGTACTTCAGCTTGTAAATCAACCTGATAGTAATGTTTTTAATGGAGATATGGGTGAGATTGTGTCTGTTTTTTTCGCAAAGGAAAACACGGAAAAGCAGGATATGCTTGTTATTTCATTCGAAGGAAATGAAGTAACCTATACGAAACAAGACTTTAATCAGATTACACATGCGTACTGCTGCTCTATTCATAAATCACAAGGAAGCGAGTTTCCGATTGTGGTGTTGCCTATTGTGAAAAGTTATTATCGCATGCTCCGACGGAACCTGCTTTATACTGCCGTTACGCGGAGCAAGCAGTTCTTGATCTTATGTGGTGAAGAAGAAGCGTTTCAAATTGGCGTAAATCGTAACGAAGACAGCATTCGACAGACCAATCTACAAGCCCTTCTCAAAGAGCAATTAGTTGATGAGTTAGAAGATCCTGAGGTGCCATTTATGAAAGATGCAAATATTGGCATGGAAAACCTTACACCGTATGATTTTATGTAAGATATCGCAACCTACAAAAGAATTAAGCATTGCTTAATTCCCTCCTCCTAGCCTGGTGTTTAGGTATGGACATGGTAAAAAGTGGACATAATACGTTTTATAAACGAACGTATAAAAGAGGTGTTCACTTTGTTAAAGTGTCCAAACTGTAAAAGTATTGATGTTGGTAAAATTGGGGTTAATCAATATTATTGCTGGAATTGTTTTATTGAGATGACGATTTCAAAAGGACAAATTAATACCCACCAAGTAGAAGAGGATGGCACGTTAAGCTCATTGGATGATTTGTTTTCAGAGGATGAGCGTACAATGAATTTTTAACTCATTTAGGGGGGCTTTGCGATGAATCGAATTATTCCGTCAGTAGTTGCTTTTGGTCTAGGGGCATATGCGTTCAAAATGGCAGGTGACCGAGAGATGTTCACAAAGCGCAATATGAAAAAAATGCGCAAGCGTGTTATGAAAGCAATGCACTAAAATCATTGTTGGTCTCTTTACAAAAAAGCTCTTGCTTAGCAAGGGCTTTTTCTCATGGGAAGTTATCTAAAAAAACATCATGAATAAACTCTTTTCTTTGTTGAAAAATAAAGATGAGGAGGAGTTTATTGTGAAAGAGGTACCGATTAAATGGTTTTATCGTTTGGGGATTTTTTTGCTAGCACTGCTTTGTATTTTACTTTTATTTAAAATAAAGTTTGTTTGGCTACCATTTCTTGAGATGTTTTTTAAAGCAATGCTGCCTTTTTTTATTGCTGCCTTTATTACATATTTACTTCATCCAATTGTAGAGAAAACGCATGAAAAAGGTGTTCCACGACCTCTTGCCATTTTACTAATTTATCTCATTTTCTTTGGTGGAATAGGTTATGGTATTTATAAAGGGTTTCCTCTTTTCGTTATTCAGCTAAAAGAATTAAATGAACAGCTGCCTGAGCTTACGGAGATGTATAAGGGATGGGTGCATGAAATTCATGATCGTACCTCAACGCTACCAAACGGAGTTCATGAAAAAATTGAGCAGAGTATCGTTGATTTAGAGCAAACTGTTAACACATGGTTATTGCGAGTGATGGAGGGGGTTAAGTCCATTGTCAATTCATTTTTAATTCTCATTATTATTCCGTTTATTGTGTTTTACTTGCTAAAAGACTTCGGCCTTGTTCGAAAAGCTGTCGCATATATTGTGCCAAAGAAATGGCATGAAGAAGGGAAGCATTTTTTACATGATGTAAACTTGTCATTGGGAAGCTACCTTAGAGGACAGTTTTTTGTTTGTCTCATCATAGGCGCTATTGCTACGACTGCATTTTGGTTTTTTAACGTACCGTATGCGCTTTTGCTTGGGATAATCATAGGCATTACGAATATTATTCCGTATTTCGGTCCCATTATTGGAGCAGTACCAGCGGCAATTCTCTCCATGACAGTTTCTGTGAAGCTCGTATTAATTGTTGTCGTCATTATCTTTGTACTTCAATTTCTAGAAGGGAATATTCTATCTCCTCTAATCGTAGGGAAAAGCTTGCATATCCACCCTCTTTTTATTATCTTAGCGCTTTTGCTTGGGGGAGAATTTGGAGGGGTGTTTGGGCTAATTATTGCTGTTCCTATTTTAGCTATTGTAAAAATTTCGATTTTACATGTGCGAGGGCATACCTTGAAACATTGACAAAGCAACCCGAATTTGTCATAATATCGCCATAGAAAACGTTACATAGTAAACAATACAATGAAGGAACCAAGTAAGCTGTACACTGGTATATAAGAGAAGCACTTCCAAGGCTGAAAGAGGTGCGATACAAAGAATAGCTGAATGCTAGTCCTGAGTGCAGGAAAACCCTGCCGTTTTAGCAGCGTTAATGCGATGAAGGTGATGAACATTCTAACATGTTCATAATCAGGGTGGTACCGCGAGCTAAACTCTCGTCCCTGCTTTTTGGGATGAGAGTTTTTTTTGTGTGCAAATTTCTAAAACTCCCTATTGTATTGTGCGTAATGAAGCAAGCTGCTTTTAGGTCATTATGTTTTTGTCTATAAATAATGAAGAGTTCTAAAGGAGGAACCAATCATGAAAAAGTTAACATCTGCACAAGTGCGTCAAATGTACTTAGATTTCTTTAAAGAAAAAGGTCATGATGTAGAGCCGAGCGCTTCTCTTGTACCTCATGAAGATCCATCTCTTTTATGGATTAACAGTGGTGTTGCGACGCTAAAGAAATACTTTGACGGACGCGTTATTCCACAAAACCCACGTATTTGTAATGCTCAAAAATCAATTCGTACAAATGATATTGAAAACGTTGGTAAAACAGCGCGTCACCATACGTTCTTTGAAATGTTAGGTAACTTTTCAATCGGTGAATATTTTAAAGAAGAAGCAATCGACTGGGCTTGGGAGTTCTTAACGAGCGATAAATGGATTGGCTTTGATCCTGAAAAATTATCTGTCACTATTCACCCAGAAGATGAAGAAGCATTCAAGCTTTGGAACGAAAAAATTGGAGTTCCAAAAGAGCGCATTATTCGTTTAGAAGGTAACTTCTGGGATATTGGTGAAGGGCCAAGTGGACCGAATACAGAGATTTTTTATGACCGTGGTGAAGCTTATGGAAACGACTTAACTGACCCTGAGCTATACCCTGGTGGAGAAAACGAGCGCTATTTAGAAATCTGGAATTTAGTATTTTCTCAATTTAACCATAACCCTGATCATACCTATACACCACTACCAAAGAAGAACATTGATACAGGAATGGGACTAGAGCGTATGGTGTCGGTTATTCAAGATGTACCGACAAACTTTGATACAGACTTATTCATGCCAATTATTGAAGCAACTGAAAACATCTCAGGTGCTAAATACCGCACAGAAGATGAAAAAGACGTTGCATTTAAAGTAATTGCTGACCATATTCGTACGGTGACATTTGCTGTTGGAGACGGAGCTCTTCCATCCAATGAAGGTCGTGGATATGTACTGCGCCGTTTATTACGTCGTGCTGTACGCTATGCAAAAAAACTAGGCATCAATCGTCCGTTTATGTACGAGCTAGTACCTGTTGTGGGTGAGATTATGGTTGATTTCTACCCAGAAGTGAAAGACAAAACAGACTTCATTCAGCGCGTTGTGAAAAACGAGGAAGAGCGTTTTCACGAAACGTTAAACGAGGGTCTTGCTATTTTAGCAACAATGATTAAAAAAGCAAAAGACCAAGGCAGTGATACAATTTCTGGTGAAGATGTATTCCGATTATATGATACATATGGCTTCCCAGTTGAGTTAACGGAAGAGTATGCAGAAGATGAAAAGATGAAAATAGATCATGACGGATTTGAAAGCGAGATGGAAGGTCAACGTGAGCGTGCAAGAGCAGCTCGCCAAGATTCTAGCTCTATGCAAGTTCAAGGTGGGGTATTAGGCGAGTTAACAGTTGAAAGTGAGTTTGTCGGCTACGATAAAGACGAAGTGGAAACGTTCATTGAAGCTATTATCTTACATGGAGAACTTGTTGATAAAGTAACGGAAGGTCAAGAAGCACAGGTTATTTTAAAGCAAACGCCATTCTATGCTGAGAGCGGTGGACAAATTGCTGACCAAGGTGAAATCTCAAATGCCACATCTGTTGCAGCAGTTAAAGATGTGCAAAAGGCACCGAATGGCCAGCACGTGCACACTGTAGAAGTAAGAAGCGGAGAGCTTGTAAAGGGCGAAACTTACACAGCGACAATTAACGGGAAAAAGCGGGATGCAATCGTGAAAAACCATACGGCAACTCACCTGCTTCACCAAGCATTAAAAGATACGTTAGGAATGCATGTTAACCAAGCTGGTTCATTAGTAACTCCAGATCGCTTACGTTTTGATTTCTCTCATTTTGGACAAATAACAGCGGAAGAAATTGAAAAGATTGAAACGATTGTAAACGAAAAAATTTGGGAAAACATTTCCGTAAATATTGAAAATAAAGCAATTGATGAAGCAAAAGCAATGGGGGCAATGGCACTGTTTGGTGAGAAGTATGGCGATATCGTTCGCGTTGTTCAGGTTGGAAGCTATAGCTTAGAGCTTTGTGGTGGTTGCCACGTTGCTAATACGTCTGAAATCGGCTTATTTAAGATTGTATCAGAATCAGGAATTGGAGCTGGAACACGCCGTATTGAAGCCGTAACTGGAAAAGCAGCTTATCAGTTGATGAATGACCAAGTAACACTGTTAAAAGAAGCAGCAGCAAAAGCAAAAGCGAACCCTCGAGATCTTGTTAGTCGTGTGGAAGGCTTACTAGAAGAAATTCGCCAACTTCATCGTGAAAATGAGTCATTAGCAACGAAGCTAGGGAATATTGAGGCAGGCAATCTAATCGACCGCGTGAAAGACGTAAACGGTGTGAGCGTCTTAGCAGAAAAAGTAAACGCAACGGATATGAACAACCTTCGTTCAATGGTAGATGACTTAAAGCAAAAGCTTGACTCAGCAGTTATTGTACTAGCTGCACCTCAAGGTGAAAAAGTAAATATCGTTGCAGGAGTAACAAAAGATTTAATTGCAAACGGTCATCATGCAGGTAAGATTGTAAAAGAAGTGGCAACAATTTGTGGCGGTGGCGGCGGTGGTCGTCCAGATATGGCTCAAGCAGGTGGAAAAGATCCGAACCAAATTGAAAATGCATTGAAGATTGTAGAAGAATGGGTTAAATCCGTTTAATTCTCCTCTTTCTTGGTGTACAATAGAAGTAAGACTTAACATGATTCATAATGTGCTCACAAATTAAACGAGTGAGGTGGGAAAATGAGTTCATTTGATAAAACAATGCAATTCAATTTTCAAGATGAGCCAGCTGAAACAAGCGTCCATGAGGTTTTATTTACGGTTTATGAGGCATTGAAAGAAAAAGGATATAACCCGATTAACCAAATCGTTGGATATTTGCTATCAGGAGATCCTGCTTACATTCCTCGTCATAATGATGCGCGAAACACAATTCGCCAATTAGAGAGAGACGAGCTCATTGAAGAACTTGTGAAATCTTATTTACAACAGCATCGAAAGGATTCATAAATGCGCGTATTAGGATTAGATGTTGGCACGAAGACAATTGGCGTAGCTGTAAGCGACGAAATGGGCTGGACAGCCCAAGGGATTGAGACGATTAAAATTGCCGATGAGCAAATGAAGGAGTCTTATCCTCGATTACAGCAATTAATTGATGAGTATTCAGTTGAAAAAGTCATTGTTGGCCTACCAAAAAATATGAATGGCACAATTGGTCCTCGCGGTGAAGCTTGTCTTCAATTTGCGGAGGAACTAAAGAAGGATCTAAACATCGAAACGATGATGTGGGATGAACGCTTATCGACAATGGCTGCAGAGCGTGTTTTACTTTCAGCTGATGTTAGTCGTAAAAAGCGTAAAAAAGTCATTGATAAGATGGCGGCTGTTATGATTCTTCAAGGATACTTAGACAGCAAACAATAAGGTTGATTGTAGCTTAGCTTCTGCACGGTTATCCTCGATAAAAAGAGTCTAATTTGATAAGAAGCTAGGGCTTTCAACTTGCCATAAAATCGCTAGTAAATAGCTGGAAAATGAGGTGTCGAACATGACAGAAGAAGGAAAAATTACAATCGTAGACGAAAGTGGTAACGAGCAATTATGTGAGATTTTATTCACATTTGATTCTGAAGAATATGGTAAATCTTATGTAATTTATTATCCAATTGGTGCAGATGAAAATGACGATGAAGAAATTGAAATTCATGCGTCTGCTTTCACACCAAGCGAAAATGGTGAAGATGGTGAACTTCAACCAATCGAGACAGAAGAAGAATGGGATATGGTTGAGGAAATGGTTAACACATTCCTTGACGAAGAAGAAGGCGAATAAAAAAGTTGGTGGCGAGAGCTACCAACTTTTTTTATGGTTTATTTTTCAAATAATTTACATCTTTACTGTTTATCCTAATGAGGACATGTCTTTTCACTTGCTTTTATAGGCGGTCTTGTATGATAATGACGAAAAATGAGATAAATTGTAGTATAATAGTGCGTGCGTATGAGAGGAGGATGCAACTTGTCGCACCAATCTTTTTTTACACCTAAAAAAAATAAACGAAAAAAAATTATCATTGTGACAATAATTCTTTTAGCTGTACTTATTGGTGGAGGCGTTTTTTATGCGCAATCATTTGTACAACCCGTTGATAAAAACAGTAGTAAAAAAGTAAATATAACGATTCCGCAAGGTTCTTCAGTCCGGTCGATTGGAACGTTGTTAAAAGAAGAAAAGCTAATTAAAAGTGAAAGTGCTTTTCGATACTATATTAAAATGTCTAGCGTATCAGGATTTCAGGCTGGAACATACACTTTCTCTCCTTCCATGAGCTTAAGTGAGATGGTCGATATGATGGAAACAGGAGATGTCTCGAAGAATCCGGATGTTCGCTTAGCAATTCCAGAAGGCCGTCAGCTTGATGAAATTGCTACAATTATTGCAAATCGAACAAACTACACGGAAGAAGAAGTAATGAATACTTTAGATGACCCTGCTTTTATTGAGAAGATGAAGAAGAAATACCCAGATCTTGTGACGGATGAAGTGTTTAATAAGGACATTAAGCATCCTTTAGAAGGGTATTTATATCCTGCTACTTACGATCACTATGATTCAAATGTTTCGCTTGAAGTCATTTTAGATAAAATGATTGGTAAAACGAACGGTGTTTTAGCTCAATATCAAAAGGAAATGAAGAGCAAAAAATATACGGCTCACAAGCTTTTAACGATGGCTTCTTTAATTGAAGAAGAAGCAACGGAACAGGTGGATCGTGAGAAAATCGCAAGCGTGTTTTATAATCGTATTGAAGAGGATATGCCATTACAGACGGATCCAACGGTGTTATATGCTTTAGGTGAGCATCGTGAGCGAGTCTACTATAAAGATTTAGAAGTAGACTCGCCTTACAATACGTACCGAGAGAAAGGACTTACACCAGGACCGATTGCAAACTCAGGCTTAATGTCTATTAAAGCAGCTTTGGAACCCGCTGATACCGATTACCTCTATTTCTTAGCGAATAAAGATGGAGAAGTCATCTTTACCAAAACACTTGATGAGCATAACCAAGAAAAAGCGACTCATATCACAGGGCCTCGTGAAGAAGATAAGAAATAAAAGCAATAGTAACCGTTAATTAAGCGTTTAAAACCCCCTTTACTTTTAAAGATAAAGGGGGTTTTAGTTATAAAATTGTGTGGATAGCTTTAAAAAATTGATTCGACTTTTTGGCATCTGCTCTACTTTTATGTTAAAATATATCGGGTTTACGTTCAGAAAAAAACCAATTATAATAGACTAGTTGTATATTTTTATTGCGGTATATTTTGTGCGTTAGTACATGTTAGCTAAGGTTTTTTTGAGCTTTAGTCACGTTTATTTAGTGAGTCAAACTATATATAACCGCTTTTGACTAACGTCAAACATACTTCTTTGAACGGAGGAAGTGTTTTGCTTTTACAAAATGTTGAACAGTATGTAGAAAACCTTATTCCTAAGCGTACAGAGCTTGTTGAAGAGATGGAGAACTATGCAAAAGAACATGTAGTACCAATTATGGAACTCATCGGAATTGAAGCATTGCTTCAAATTCTTCGCCTTCATCAGCCAGCACATATATTAGAAATTGGGACAGCCATCGGCTATTCTGCTATTCGTATGGCTGAAGCATTACCAAATGCTAAAATCGTTACGGTGGAGCGTAATGAAGATCGGTATAAACAAGCTCAGTTATTCATTAATCGAGCTGAAAAGAAAGAGCAGATTAAAACCTTGTTTGGAGATGCTTTAGAACTTCAAGCAGACATTGAACAAAATGGCCCTTACGATGCCGTATTTATTGATGCTGCCAAAGGACAATATCAGCGCTTCTTTGAGCATTATGCACCATTAGTAAATAAAAAAGGTATTATCATTTCAGATAATATTTTATTCAAGGGGCACGTAGGAACCGATTTATCGCAGATTGAAACGCGCCGTAAGCGAAGTTTAATTAAAAAAATTGATGCATACAACGTATGGCTAATGAAACATCCAGATTTCCAAACCACCATTTTACCAATTGGGGATGGAATTGCAATTAGTATAAAAAGAGGTGATTGACAATGAAAAAACCTGAACTATTAGTAACACCAACTGCTGTTTCAAATATTAAACCATTAATAGAAGCCGGTGCAAACGCATTTGTAATTGGTGAACAGCGATATGGGTTACGACTTGCAGGAGACTTTAAGCGTGAGGATATCGTAGAGGCAGTTAATATTGCACACGCTCATCATACAAAAGTTTATGTAGCTATGAACGCGCTATTTCATAATGATACAGTAGCAGAATTAGATGAATATATCTTGTTTTTACAAGAAGCAGGCGTAGATGCCATTGTCTTTGGAGACCCAGCAGTATTAATGGCTGCTCGCGCAGTTGCTCCGAAAATGAAGCTTCACTGGAATACAGAGACGACTGCAACCAACTGGTATACATGTAATTACTGGGGACGAAAAGGTGCTAAGCGTGCGGTGTTAGCTCGTGAACTTAGCATGGACAGTATCATTGATATTAAAGAGAATGCAGAAGTAGAAGTGGAAGTACAGGTTCATGGAATGACATGTATGTTTCAATCGAAGCGCTCTTTATTAGGTAACTATTTTGAATATCAAGGTAAAGTAATGGAAGTTGGAAATCGAAAGCTTGAACAAGACATGTTTTTATTTGATAAAGAACGCGATAACAAATATCCAATTTACGAAGATGAGAACGGTACACATATCATGAGTCCAAACGATATTTGTATTATCGACGAGCTTGCAGAAATGATTGATGCACAAGTTGACGTTTTTAAAATTGATGGTGTGCTAAAGAGCGCAGAATACATTATTGAAGTAACGAAGAAGTATCGCAAAGCCATTGATTTATGCGTAGAAAATCGTGAAGAGTATGAAGAGATAAAAGACGAGCTTTTAGAAGAAATTGAAGCAATACAACCAGCAAATCGTCCTCTTGATACAGGATTCTTCTTTAAAGAAACTGTTTACTAAGTGTCATGAGAATGGAAAGAAAAATCGAAAAAGTAGACAATTAGGAGGTACTAACTATGGCTGTGCAAATTGATACGGTTGTTAATGGGAAACGTGTTATTACGAAAAAGCCCGAGTTGTTAGCTCCAGCAGGCAATCTTGAAAAGTTAAAAGTAGCAGTACATTATGGTGCTGATGCGGTCTTTATCGGTGGAAAAGAGTTCGGCCTTCGCTCAAATGCAGGTAACTTTTCATTAGAAGAAATGGCTGAGGGAGTAGAATTTGCAAAAAAATATGGAGCACGTATTTATGTAACAACAAATATCTTTGCTCATAATGAAAACATGGATGGCTTAGATGAATATTTAATGGGATTACAGACGGCTGGCGTAGCTGGAATCATTGTAGCAGATCCGTTAATTATTGAAACATGCCGCCGAGTTGCCCCAAAGCTAGAAGTACATTTAAGTACTCAGCAGTCGCTTTCAAACTGGCGTGCTGTTCAGTTCTGGAAAGAAGAAGGCTTAGAACGTGTGGTATTGGCGCGTGAAACGAGTGCTGAAGAAATCCGTGAAATGAAAGAAAAAGTAGATATTGAAATTGAAACATTTATTCACGGAGCTATGTGTATTGCTTACTCTGGTCGATGCACGTTGAGTAATCATATGACAGCTCGGGATTCAAACCGCGGTGGCTGCTGTCAGTCATGTCGCTGGGACTATGACTTATTTAAATTAGAAGGCGAATCAACAGAAGTTCCTTTATTCAATGAGTCAGATAGTCCGTTTGCAATGAGCCCAAAAGATTTAAACTTAATTCAATCAATTCCAAAAATGATTGAGCTAGGTATCGACAGCTTAAAAATTGAAGGCCGTATGAAATCAATCCACTATATCGCAACCGTTGTAAGCGTCTATCGCAAAGTCATTGATGCCTATTGTGCAGATCCAGAAAACTTTGTGATTCAAAAAGAGTGGTTAGATGAGCTTGATAAATGTGCTAATCGTGATACTGCTCCTGCTTTCTTTGAAGGTGTGCCAGGAGTAGATGAGCAAATGTTTGGCATTCACGGTAAGAAAACAACATTTGATTTTGCTGGATTAGTGTTAGACTATGATGAGGAAACAAGCATGGTAACACTTCAGCAGCGAAACCACTTTAAGCCTGGAGATGAAGTGGAGTTCTTTGGACCAGGAATCGAAAACTTTACACAAGTAGTCGGCACAATTTGGGATGAAAAAGGCAATGAGCTAGACGCTGCTCGTCATCCGCTACAAATTGTAACGTTTAAGGTAGACAAACCATTGTTTTCTTACAACATGATGCGAAAGGGGATTTAATAAGAAGATGGGGAAAAAGCCCGTTGTAATCGGTATTGCTGGTGGATCTGGCTCTGGAAAAACAACTGTTACAAAAGCAATTTATGAATATTTTAAAGGTCATTCAATTATGCTTCTAGAGCAAGATTATTATTATAAAGATCAAAGTAACCTGCCATTTGAACAACGCTTACAGACGAACTATGATCATCCTTTAGCGTTTGATAATGACCTTTTAATTGAGCACTTGCAGAAATTATTAAATTATGAGAGCATTGAAAAACCTGTATATGATTATACTATTCATACTCGCTCTCAAGAAGTTATTGTAGAAGACCCAAAGGATGTTATTATCTTAGAGGGTATCTTAGTGCTTGAGGACAAGCGTCTGCGTAACTTAATGGATATTAAACTATATGTTGATACCGATGCTGATTTGCGTATTATCCGCAGAATGTTGCGAGATATTAACGAGCGTGAGCGTACGCTAGAATCTGTAGTCGATCAATATATTTCAGTGGTACGTCCAATGCATAATCAGTTTATTGAACCAACTAAGCGATACGCTGATATTATTATCCCAGAAGGCGGTCAAAATCACGTAGCAATTGATTTGATGGTAACGAAAATCCAAACAATTCTTGAACAAAATGCGATTTTATAATAACATAGCATAGATACAGGGATTTTTTTGAAAATAAAATCGTCATATTCTATAAACAAGGTCTTCACATATAGTAGAGAAACGAGCAGCTTCTAATTTGAAGCTGTCATTTCTCTATTCACTGAGATTTTAGAATATGAAACCTTTTAGTACATACAGAAAACACTGTATAAGGCACTAATGTATTTCGATTTTATAAAGGAGTGAAGGGTTATGGCACAAGAAAAAGTGTTTCCAATGACGGAAGAAGGAAAGCTAAAATTAGAACAAGAATTAGAATATCTGAAGACGGTAAAGCGTAAAGAAGTAGTAGAGCGCATTAAGATTGCTCGTAGTTTTGGTGACTTATCAGAGAACTCTGAGTATGATTCAGCAAAGGATGAACAGGCTTTCGTTGAAGGGCGCATTACAACGCTAGAAAACATGATTCGCAATGCGAAAATTATTGAAGAAGATGTAGAGAACTCTTCAATTGTATCTCTAGGTAAATCTGTGACGTTTATTGAACTACCAGACGGAGACGAGGAAACGTATACAATTGTAGGTAGTGCAGAAGCAGATCCATTTGAAGGTAAAATTTCAAATGACTCTCCAATTGCTAAAAGCCTAATAGGCAAACAGGTTGGAGATGAAGTAACAGTTCAAACTCCAGGTGGAGAAATGGCTGTTAAAATCGTTACTGTAAAATAAATGTAAATGAATTAGCTCGTTAGAAAGAAGCGCCAACGAAACCGTTCGTTGGCGCTTCTTTTTTCTATTTTTAGAAAAAAGAAGTTTAATTCTGAATTTTATCTGTTGTATTCGTTTGAAAAAAAGCTACGTCGGCGACAATGATACAGAGTGAGGTGTATCGACATTGAGAGTAGTTCGAAAACGAATGCAATCGATTTTAATTATTATTATGTTGTTAATTTTTTTACTTATTGGCAGACTCGTTCAAATACAGCTTATTAGTACAGAATCATTTTCAAATCATAATGTTAATTTAATTGAAGAAAGCGTTCATCAGCGCACACAAGAAATGGTGGTAGATGATGGAAGAGGTAAATTTATAGACCGCAACGGTCAATCACTTACATCCGTTACGAATAATCGTCTTGTGCTGTTTCCGTTTTTAAATGAAATGCAATGGCCCATGCAACAGGTGTCTACTATTACGGGGATTTCGACAGTAGAGATGGTTACAAAGTTAAAAGATACGAAGTCTCCGGTAGCTGTTGGAGATCATCTAACAATTGATCAGTTAAAGCAAGTGAATGAATTAAAGATACCTGGAGTTTTTGGTGTACCGTTAAAGGATGAGCGTCCTGTACCTATTGCAGAGCATGTAATTGGATTAGTAAGACAAAGTCAGGAGAAAATCGTAGCACAATATGAAGATAAATTGAAAAGTGGGGAATTAAAGGCAACTACGCCCATTGGCATTACGGGCATGCAAAAAACATTTGACGAATTTCTTCTACCACAGCAAGAGTCGAAGTTGTTATATCACGTCGATCGGTTTGGAGGTCCGATGTTTGGAATTGATGTTAAGTATACGGGAGATGCTAATCCTTTTTATCCTGTAAATGTGAAAACGACTCTGGATTTGACAATTCAAGAAAAGGTAGAAGAGCTATTAGAAAAATATAACTTAAAAGAAGGCGGCGTAGTACTATTAGATATCGAAAAGAGCAACATATTAGCCATGGCTAGTAGACCTAATATCAATCAAACTCATCCGTACGAAGAAAAGAACAAGGGACTCTATAACCGTATGCTAATGCCACAAGTCCCTGGATCTGTGTTTAAAACCGTCACAGCAGCAGCTGCAGTAGAAGAAGGGATTCTTACTCCGAATATGACGTTTAATTGCAATCAAAGCATATATGACGAATCGTTAGAGAATGATCATCAAAAAGGAATGTTATCCTTTGAAGAGAGCTTTGCACAAAGCTGTAATAAGACGTTTGCACAGCTAGCTAAGCAAATGAGTGAGAAAAAACCTGATTCATTGGACCAATATGCCCGAAAATTAGGCGTAACGGACCCGGTAGGGTGGAGCGGAGATGTGTTTCACTTTGATCATTTTACACAGCTTCAAGAAGGAAAGGGAACAGTGTGGAAGAAGGATGCCAATAAACGCGTTCCCAACGCCATTTCTCAAACTGCTATCGGTCAGCTAGATGTGAAGCTTACTCCTCTAGCAGTTGCCAATATGATGGCTACGATTGCTAGAGGTGGAGAAAAGCGACAAGTAAAAGTAGTGGATGAAATTCAGTATAAAAACAATACTTCGCTTTACACGTTTAAAAACAAAAAGTTGTCTGGTGAAAGTATAAAAAAGCCAACGGTTAAAGAACTTCAAAAGTTACTAAGCCAAGTTGTCCAAAGTGAGGATGGCACGGGAAGACGTTTTCAAGATCTTCCTTATTCAGTAGCAGGAAAGTCTGGTACTGCTGAAATTGATGTAGAAAATGAAATCGTTAATAAGTGGTTCGCTGGATACTTTCCTGCTGATAAACCTAAGTATGCCCTAGTAGTTGTTGATTTGAATACAAAAAGTACAATATCGTCTACAAATCAGATTTTTTATGATATTGTTAAAGAGATGTATGATTTAAATCATCAATAACTAAAAAGTATGTAAAAAATATTACAAAAATGCTTCAAATGAAGGTATGTGCTTCATGAATTTCCAAACACATGGTAAAATAGAACATTATAAAAGTTGGAGGAAGTTGTAGCAATGAATAACAATCGTTCTTCAAGACATCAAAACAAAGAAAAAAAGGTTAACCGATTATATAATGTGTTAATTGCCGTAGTTGCGGTATTGATTGTCTTTATCGGTGGCTCACTTATTCTTGGAGGAGGATCAGACGAGACATCTCCAGAACAAAACACAGAGCAAACACCAAAGTCAGAAAACAATAATGATACGGAGAAAAATACTCCTGAAGAAAACACAGAGGAACCTGCAAGTGATGAAGAAGCAGATGAAAACGCAACAGATGATGAAGCAACAGAGCAAGAGGAGTCTTCTGATGTAGAAGTGGAAGAAAATCCTGAGCCAGGTGTTGAAAGCCGAACTGTAGACCCATCCTGGGAGCCTGTAGGTACAGAGCAAGGTGAAAAGCCAGCAGCTACGTATGAAAAAGGTTCAACTGATTGGAATGAAATGCTTGCAGCAGTTGGAGCTGGAGTAGGCGTTAATCCAAACGATATGACAGTATGGCGTTTAGGCAACAATGGTGCTCCTGAAAAAGCAGTGGCAACAGTTAGTCCTAAAGGTGAAGGCTCGGTAAAGTATCGAGTGGAAATTGAATGGATAGAAAACGAAGGTTGGAAACCAACTGTTGTTGAAAAATTATCTTAATAAAAAAAGCGGCGCTTTCATTAGCGCTGCTTTTTTAGTTTGAAATGAACAACCGCAGAATAAAGCTTCTTACCTTGTTCATAGTCTACTGCCATTTGATGAGAAACGCTTTGAACTCCTAATAAGATGGCTTTATTTTGTTCAACTTTATCATTAATTTGTTTCTCTAAATCTTTTAAGTCATGTGATTCGAAAAACTCAATTTTGTCTTCAATCATATCAAACTGAAAATTCATCGTCTCGCTTCACCTTCTTCATCGCATATTTACCAAACTTTATTTTAGCAGGAATTCTTGCCGAAATAAATTTATTATGATAACTTAAGAACAATTAATACTTTAAATCATACTATATCTATAAGAATTATAAGGAAAGATAAAATTGTTAAATAACAACAATTTTTTATTGTGAAAAAATAACTTAGCCTGAATTATTCATACCCAAATACAAAATCCCACAGGAAAGGCGATTTATCGGCTTTCCTGTGGGATTC